>NZ_JBSIBZ010000031.1:0-85093 GCF_058245575.1 Streptomyces sp. UF-297
GCTCGCGGGAGCGGGCACCGCCACCGCCGCCGGTACCGCCGCCGACTCCGGCGCCCGCCGGGCGGCCGTGCCGGGGTTCCTGGCGCCCGCCGATCTGCCGCCGCACCCCTCCTCGGCCTGGTCCGCCGGGCCGGTCACCCGGGGGCTGCCGGACCCGGAGCCGTTCTGCCTGGAGGGCAAGGTCGTGCCGGAGAGCCCCGACACCTACCACCGCTCCTTCGGCACCGAGTACGACACCCACGCCACGCAGGTCACTCACACCTCCTCCGACCCCGAGAACGCGCGCCGCCTCGCGGCCACGGTGGAGCGGCGGCTGGCGAACTGCGCGGCGTCCTGGCTGCGCGAGAACCCCGGCGGCACGGCCTCCTGGGACGACTACGGCACGGTCGCGGCCGGGGACGGCGCGCACCTCTACGGCGTGCACACCTCCGTCCCCGACTCGGAGCCGGGCGTGAACCTCTACGCGGTCGGCCGCTCCGGCTCGACGGTCACCGTGGTCCGCTGGGCGCAGATGGGCGACCTGAGCCACGCGCCGGTCGCCGCGTTCAAGGCGACGGCCAAGACGGCGGTGAACAAGCTGGTCCGGCACTGAGCGCTCCGCCGGACCTGCGGTCATCGATCCGCGGGCCGGCGGGGAGGGCCGGTCGCGCCCACGCGGCGCGGCCGCCTATCGGCACGGCCCCGCGCTCCTGACGGGGCGTGTCAGCCAGGTGGTCATGGCGAAGAGCCGCCACTGGAGGCGCCAGTCCAGGTCGGCCAGGCGCCGTAGTGCCGATGCGCGCAGGACGCCCATTTCGGCGAGCGGGCCTTCGGTGATGGTGGCGGAGAATTGCGGCCAGTTGGCGAACATCCAGTCCGAGTAGGAGAACGCGTCGTCGAAGCCGACCTTGGTTTCGGCGAAGCGTTCGGCCAGGGGCGAGCCCCGGAATACCTGTTGCAGAAGGTGTTTGGGGGTGTCCGGGCGCATACGGCGCTGGGCGGGGAGGGCGAATACCCCCGCTATGAGGTCGATGTCGAAGAAGGGGGAGCGCACCTCCACGCCCTGCGCGATCCCGTTCTCGTCCGTCGCGCGGAAGTTGTCGTAGGACATCAGCCGGAAGAGATCGAGCGCCTGGCCGAAGAGCACCGGGTCACCGTCCTCGGCGTATTCGTAGGGGAACGGGCGGCCGAGCGGGTCAGTGGCGAAATCGGCGTGTGCCGCGAATTCGTCGGCGACGAAGGTGTCGACGAAGCGCTTCCAGCCGGCCGCGCGGCGCCACCTCTCCCACAGTGAACCGCCCATCCACTCAAGGGTGGTGGAACGGTCCGCGTCCGCCGCGAGGGCGCCGTAGCGGGCGTAACCGGCGAAGACCTCGTCCGCCCCGTGGCCGCCGAGCAGGACGGGGGCGAAGCCGCGTGCGGCCACGTGCAGGGCGTTGTTGTGCAGGACGAGCGGCTCGGCGGCGGGTCCGTCGAGCGTCTCGTCCAGGAGCGCCACCGTGTCGTCGAGGGAGGGGATGGTGAAGGGCACCTCGACGAGGTCCACGTTGAAGATCTTGGCCACGGCGCGGGCGCGGCGCAGGTTCTCGTCGATGCCCGGCCCGGCGTCGGAGAAGACGGTGATGGCCGCCGCCACGTCGGCGCCGTCCAGCGCCGCCTTGAGGACGGCCGAGGAGTCGATGCCGCCGGAGAAGCCGACGGCCACCGGGCAGTCCGCCACGAGCATGCGGTGGTTGGCCTGGTCGATGAGGCGGTGCACCTCGCTCTCGCTGCTCGCGCCCGCGGCCGCGTCGAAGAGCTGCGGTACGGGGGCCAGCTGCCGACGGGCCGTGCGGCCGTCCTTGATCTGCAGGATCTCGCCCGGGAGAACGGACTTGATCTCCCGGTGGAACGTCCGGTCGCCCAAGGTGCGGCCCAGCCCGATGAAGGAGACGACGCTCGTCTCGTCGAGGTGCAGGCCGCCTGCGAGCGCCGCCTCCAGGCACTTGACCTCGGAGGCGAACAGGAACAGGTCGGGGGTCTCGTAGTAGTAGAGCGGGCGCTCGCCCAGGCGGTCGCGGACGAGGGTGAGCTCGCGGCCCGAAGGGTCCCAGACGGCCAGGGCGAAGGGCCCCCGCAGGGGCTCGAACCCCTGGGCGCCGCGCGTCGCGAAGAGTTCGAGCGCCACCTGGAGATCGCCCGCGGGCAGCCGCCGCCTTCTGTCGGGCGGCAACTGCCCGGCCAGCTCGCGGTAGTTGAGCACCTCGCCGTTTCCCACCATGACGTACTCGCCCTGGCAGTCGCGCAGGGGCTGGCGCGCCTCGTCGATGGCGATGACGGCGTGCCGGGCGGAGTGCAGGGACATGCACGCGTCCGTGAACGCGCCCTCTCCTGACCTCCCCCGGTGGGACAGCGAGGCGCCCAGCCGCCGCGCCATGTCCGTATCGCGCGCGCCGCCGCGCGCCTTCATGAGGATTCCGCCGATGCCACACATAAGTCTTGCCTCTTTTCGCTGGTCAGGATCCGCGCGGTGGTGCGATCACGTCCGGGGGTCGTGCCCGTGCCGTCGGCCGAGGCGGGCGGCGGCCGACATGAGCGTGGGCCACAGCCGCGTGAGGCGGGCGAACTCGCGGATCGCCTCGGCGACATATCCGGGGGCCGCGTCCACCGCTTCCTCCAGCGCCGCCACGCGGATCTCCAGACGCTTCCTGACCTCTCCCGAGGCCGTGGCGGCCGCTTCTTTGTAAATGGCGGTGAATTCGTGCGGGAGGCGCGCGGCGCGCCGTTCTCCTCGCGCCAGGGCCTGGACGAAGAGTTCGCCGTACGCGGCGGAGTCGAAGCCGCCATCGGCGAGGAGCAGATTCCCGCGCTCGGCCTTCAGCGCCTCGTTGAAGGCGTTCCAGTGGAACCGCAGAATCGTGTAGCGCAGCTCGGCGAGGGCGTACCGGCCCAGATGCCGCGGGTCGTGCTGCGCCGCCCGCCACTCCTCGTAGACATGGCGGGCCCGCAACCGGTGGTAATAGACCGGCAGTTCCAGCTGGTACAGCAGGCCCTTCTGGAAGTAGTCGCTGCCGAGGATTCCCACGGCGGGCATCTCGGGAATCCAGGCGTGCACCGTACGCAGGGCGGCGATTCCCATTTCCACCGCGCCGGTGAGGTCGCGCTCCACCGGCACGCCGCCCCCGGCGACGGCCCGCCGGGGCGCCGGGGCACCTTCGGTCTGCGGCGCGCGGACCGTCTCCGGCGAGAGCTTGCTGAGGGCGTCGATCCGGCGCGCGAAGTCGGGGGAATCGTGTTGCAGGTCCCGTCGGTCCCGCGTCGGCTCCCCCGTCAGCGAGGAGCCGGCGCAGTACGCGCCGGCCTCTCCCGCCGCGCTGTCGAGCAGTTCGATCTCAAGGTGCAGCGGGCAGCGGCCCGAGCCGGGGTCCACCTGTGTGATCTGGTCGCTGTCCCGCCGGTGCAGGGTCCGGGCGCCGACGAACGCCGCGAACAGGGCTGCCTTGTTGGGGCCCGCGCCGTAGGAGCCGGTCGGCTTGATCAGCGCCGAGCGCGCCGTGTCCGCGTCCGCGGGCGGCAGGGCGGCCGCGGTGACGATCTCGTCCACGAGGTGGTGCCAGCGCTCCGGGCCGAGCACGTGGACGGCGCGGCCCTGCTCGCGCCCGACCCGCCCGGCCAGCTCCCGGTTGCGCCGGGAGATTTCCGGGGAGCCGTCGTCGACGACCAGCAGCCGTATGTCGTCGTGGGAGGTGGACCGGACGGCCTCAACCTCGGCGGCCACGGAGCGGAAGGCGGCCTCGAAGGGCCGGTTGGTGGGCAGGTAGACGAGCCGGGTGACGGGGGCGCCCGGGGAACCGCTGTGCCCTGGGGGGACGGACGTGTGCATGACGGAGCGTCAGTACCTCTCGCAGCTGGGGTGGTGGTTCGCGTACGGCAGCCGGGCGGTGGCGGGGCGCGCGGCTGCCGCAGGGGTGGGACGCGGGGCTTCAGTTCCCGGAATCCGGACGGTCGTGTCCGTTCAGCGCACGCGCGGCACGCTCGAACCGCAGACAGCACTCGTGCCAGCTCGGGCCCGCGGCGCCGTGCGGATCGATGGCCGGGTCGAAGACCCGTTGCAGCACGACGGCGAGATCGTCGTGCCGGCGGATGAAGTACGCGAGGTTGTGGCGCCATTCGGCGTGCATGGCCGCGGTGACGGGCTCGCGGTGCTCGTGGTGGACGGCCGCCTCCGTGCTGTACCGGAACCGCAGACCACGGCGGCGCAGCCGGTAGCCCAGCTCCGCGTCCTCCAGCCCCCAGCCGAGGAAGCCCTCGTCGAAGCCGTCGACCGCCGTCAGATGGCCGCGCAGGACCGAGACGTTGCAGGACCACAGATAGTGCCAGGCGGTGTCCAGGCCCTCCAGGCCGCAGCCGAACGCGTCGAGCACGGGCTCCCGCTCGTCGCCGCGCACCACGGGCGGGAGCGCGTCGAAGCTGAACTCCTGGCGCAGCCGCTCCCGGTCGGCCTGCCCCTCGCCGAGCTGGAAGCGCCGGCCGACGACCACGAGATCGTCCTGCCCGGCGTGTGCCGCGATGTGCCGGGCGAGAAAGTCCGGCGCCGCCACCTGGTCCGCGTCGAGCAGGACCACGAGGTCGCCGCCGGCCCGTGCGAGGCCGATGTTGCGGGCCCGCGCGCGCCCGGATCGCGGGGTCCGGGGCTCGTGGACGTAACGGAGGTCGAGGCGGGCCGGAAGCTCGGCGACCATCTTGTCCGTACCGTCCGTGGAGCCGTCGTCCACGACGATCACTTCGTACGCGTGCTGTGCGCCGATGGTCTGGTGGGCCAGTGACAGCAGGCACAGTTCCAGCGCGTCCCGCGCGTTGTACGCGGGGATGATGACGCTCACCCGCACGGTGTGCTCCTCTCCGGTGTAGGTGCCGCTGCCGGGACGGCGGCCGGCGCGCTCACTCCAGGGCCCCTTCGCCGCCGGCCCGCGCCACGGCGTACTCCCGTACGCCGGGCTCCTGCGCGGCGGGGGCCACCGCGGCCAGGGCCTCCTCCACGGACTCGGCGACGGTCAGCACATCCAGGACGGAGGCGCTGGCCAGTCCGCTCTGTACGAGGTGCTCCCGCATGAACTCCAGCCAGGCGTCCCACAGCCGTCCCCCTTCGGGCTGCATCAGGATCACCGGGAACCGGCCGAGCCGGCCGGTGTCCTGATGCACCAGGACCTCGTACAGCTCGTCGAAGGTGCCCACGCCGCCGGGGAAGACGAACAGCGCGTCGATGTCGTGCGTCAGCAGCAGCTTGCGCAGGGCGAAGGTGCCGACGGTGATCGACCGGGTGGCGTCCAGCTCCGTCTCGGGCTCCTCGCCCGGGATCTCGATCCGCACGGCCCGCGACAGCAGTTCGCCGCTCCCGTCGCGTACCGCCTGCATGATGCCCGGTCCGCCGCCGGTCACCGCGGCCCATCCGCGCCCGGCCACCGCGGCCCCGAGCTGCTGCGCCATCTCGTAGGACGGCTGGCCGCGGCGGGTACGGGCCGAGCCGAACACCGTGACCACCCGCTCCGGCCCCATGGAGCGGGAGACCTGGCTCCACTCGTGCGCCCGGTCCACCTCCGCCGCGATCGACCGCAGCGACGTTCCCAGACCGTCCAGAGTCCGTGCCTTCATCGTGCTCCCACCTTCGTCGACGGGGCGCCGGCACCGCGGCGCACTCCCAGGTCCTCGGCCACGGCCGCGGCCACTTCCTGCGCACCGGTGAACGGGGCGCCCACCGTGGGCACTTCACCCGACCCGGCCGCTCGCTGCGCCAGGCAGCCGTACTCCAGCGCGAAGCCCGCGTCGGCGGCGAGATCCCGGTTGATCTGCCGCACAGCGTCGGCCTTGAACGCCTCCTGCGCTCCGGCGTCGATCCGGGCGTACCGCTCGGCCAGGAACGGCCAGATCTCCTGCCCCGACATCCGGCTCATGTGCCGGCAGATGACGACCTGGCTCCAGTTCTGGGGCGGCAGCGGCACATAGGGCCTGCCCGCCTGCGAGGTCTCGATCAGCGTCGTCATCCCCGGCGAGCTGAAGACCAGGTCGCAGCCGGCCAGCGCGTCCTGGAAGTCCGTACCGGACAGCTGCCGTGCCGAGCCGCTGGCGAACCGGGAGAAGCCGTTCACACGGTTCATGGCCACCGACAGCTCGAACGCCCCGCCGCGCAGCACGCCCAACAGGCGCTCCGCCAAAGGGAGATACGCGTGCGCCGAGCCGTTTCCCGCGGGGTTGCTCAGGCCGCCGAGATTGACCAGGGCGCGGGCCGGCCCGGTGCCCGCGCCGCCGGTCGCGAGCGCGGGCGGGGAGACGATGCCGGAGACACCGACGACGCCGGGCACACCGAGGCCGGTGAGGTTGTCGACGCTGCCGAACAGGTCCTGCGCGAAGTAGGCGCGCACCCGCTTGAGGGGGCTGTCGGCCGCCAGATCGGCCGGCTGCCACATGAAGCCGAGGCTGTCGACGTAGTGCGTCACCGCGGCCGTCTGGTGCGAGGTGATCAGTTCGGGGGCCAGTACGTTGACGATCGCGCCGTAGGAGCCGAGCAGGTCCGGATCGCGCTGGAGTTCCGCCGTGCCGATCCGGCGGGCGCGCACGCCGTCCTGCGCGTCGAAGAAGTCCTGTGCGGAGTCCGACCCGTAGTAGTGCACCTCGATGCCGTACTCGCGGGTCAGTACCTGGGCGATGGTGTGGGCCTTGGAGGCGGGGCCGAAGCCGAACGGGGTCGCCAGCACGGCGACCCGGGCGGGCCGGTCCTCCGACCGCCGGTCCCCTGACGGCCGGTCCGCTAACAGGGGGCGCATCACTCCACCTCCCCGCGTACCGGGCCGGGGGCGACGCCCTCGGGCGAGCGGTTGACGAAGTCCACCCGGACGCCGTCCGGCCCGAGATGGAAGCGGGAGAAGTGGCCGGTGTCCCAGCGCAGCCGCCGCAGGCCCTTCATGTCCGCGCACAGCGCCTTGTCGAGCAGCCACGCGTGGGGGCCGCCGTGGCCCACCACCAGAATCCGCCGGCCCTTGTGCTCGGCGGCCAGGCCGTCGAAGAAGTCCAGCACCCGCTGGTGCGCCGTCTCGTAGGGCTCTTCGTCGGGGTGTTCCCACAGGTCGCTGTTGCCGGTGAGGACGCGGTCGGCCTCGTCCCCGAGGATCTCCCGTACGCGCTCCAGCGGCATGCCGGAGAAGGTGTGGAACACGCGCTCCCGCAGGGCGGGGCTGCGCTGGATCTCCAGGCCGAGGGAGCCCGCCGCCAGCTGTGCCGTCTCATGGGCGCGCCGGAAGTCGGAGCTGTACACCGCGTCCGGCGCGAAGCGTGCCACGGCGGTACGGGCCGCCATGGCCTCGGCGCGCCCCTGGCGTGACAGCCCCATCTCGAAGTGATCGGGGTAGACGTCCGCCGGGTATGCGGGCGCTCCGTGCCGCAGGAACAGCACCTGGGTGCCGACGCGCGTGGCGGGGGCGGACGCGGGCGCGGGTGCGCAGGGGTCGTCCTGCGGCGTCAGCGCCAGCAGGTCCAGGACGTCGTCCGCGACCTCCTCGGGCTGCTTGTCCTCGATGTCCAGCACATGGCCGACGGGCCGGAAGGCTGCGTGCAGTTCCCGGATGCGGTCCTCGTCCATGCGCGCGAGCTCGTCCCTGGCGGCGTTTCGCGCCAGGAGGTCCTCCACGCTCGCCCGGAGCGTGACCGTCACGAGTTTCAGACCCCGCCGCCGGAACCTGAGCTGCTGGACGGCGAGGAAGTCCGGGTCCTCGAAGACGCCGTCGACAACCGGGGTGAAGCCGCTGCCGAGGTAGGACAACGCGAGGTCCATACAGGCGAGTTCGGACGCCGTGATGGTGAGGTCGCTGAAGTCCCTGGGCCGCGCCATGTAGCGGACCGAGTCGTTGGAGACGCGGACGGACGGCACGAGGGTGTTGCGCACAAGGGTGGCCGTGGTGGTCTTGCCCACGCCCGGCAGCCCGCGCAGAAGCAGTGCGATGTCTTTCATCGGGGAGCTCAATTCTCCTGTACGAGGTGGCGGCGGTGGGCCGTTACGGCCTGTGCGACGCGTGCCACATCGGATTCCGTGATGTATTTCGAGGTGGGCACGCTGAGAATTCTCGGTGCCACGGCCATGGCCTCCTTCGGCCACAGCCGCGAGGGCACTTCGCCGGTCAGCGCCGAGCGCTGGAACAGCCCGTATTCGAGGTAGGTCTTCTTCCACACCACGCGGGACAGTACGCCCTCGGCCCGCAGGGCCGCGCAGAATTCCTGGGCGTCGGACGCGGTGCGCGCCAGGAACAGGGTGTGCGATGCCGCGTCCCCTGCCGGGTTCGCGCTGTCGAGGACGCGGACGTCGCGGCCGAGCGCCTCCCGCAGGCGGGTGCGGTGCGCCCGCTGGCGTGCGAGCGTGTCGTCGAGGAAGCCGGCCTGGTCCATGACGAGTGCCGCCTGCAGCTCGGTCATCCGCAGGTTGTCCGCCACCACCGCCCGCTCGTCGTCCCAGTCCGGCAGCCCGCCGTCGTGGCGCACGGCGCCCAGGTCCGTCAGCCGGTACACCCGCTCGACAAGTTCCGCGCTTCCGGCGACCAGGCCGCCCTCGCCCGACGCCACCTGCTTGGACTGCTGGAAGCTGGTGACGGCGATGTCCGCCAGCTGCCCCGCCCGGCCGTCGGGGGACTCGGCGCCGAGCCCCTGGCAGACGTCCTCGATGAGCGGGACGCCCAGGGTGTCGCACAGCTCGCGGACCCGTCCGACCGGGATGGCGTGGCCCTGGACATGCACGATCATCACGGCCGCGATCGGGCCCTCGGGCGACTCCAGGGCCGTGGTGTCCACGGTCAGCGCCGAGTCCATGTCCATGGGCACCGGCACCGCGCCGAGCGCGGCGATCGACATGGCGCAGGCGATGAAGGAGTACGCGCTGACCAGGACGCGGTCGCCGGCCTTGACGCCGGCCGCCCGCAGCGCGAGCCGCAGGCCGACGGTGCCATTGGCCACCGCCACCGCCGCCTCTTTGCCGAAGTGGTCGGCGAAATGCCGCTCGATGAGGGTGTTCGCGGATTCCCGCTCGCTTTCCACGTAACGGAAGAGCTGTCCGTCGCGCAGCACCGACTGGAAGTGCGGTAAGGAGTCCGCTGATTCGTGCGAGAGGTCGAAGAACTGATGGGGGTTCACCAATGCCATAACGGTGCGGTCATCCTAACTTGACGAGGAACGGATCCTGTTGGCGCTTGCTTCCGGGGACCACGCGCTTGTCGCATCCCCGGAACATGGGAAGCCCGGAGGGCGGAAGGTCGTGCATCTGCTGGACGTCCCCGAAAGCCCTTAGGGCGTCCAGCAGTTGAGCGTTCTGTGCGCAGGACGTGTGCTCCGGCGGACGGATCGGGTAGAGCGGCAGGCGCGTCCAGCCGGCTCCGCTGTCCGGCGCGAGCGGCGGCAGCCGGAAGTGCGCGGACAGCTCGCTGTCCAGGAAGCGCGCGACCGCGGACCGCCGCGCCGCGAGCTGTGCGTCCGCGCGCCCGAGGGCGTCGGCGAGCCCTTGCAGCAACGGCATCGGGAAGCGGGCCGAGGACGGCGGGCGGCCGAGGCCGCGGTCGCCGATGTCACCGTGCCCGACCGCTCCGGCCAGGGCCCGGGCCGGTCCCAGGACGGCACCGCCGCCGCCCAGCGCCACGGGCTTCGACGGCCCGAACGAGACGACCGCGAGCGTGCCCGTGGAGCCCGCGACCGCTTCGCCCACGTACGAGCCCCAGGTCTGCGCCACGTCCTCGATCACCGCCACGTCCGGCGGCACCGCGTCCACGATGCCGCGCACATCGCACGGCAGCCCGTACTGGTGCACGGCGACCACGGCGCGGGTCCGGTGCGACCAGGCCTCGGCGACCTCGCCGGGGCTCAGGGTCAGCGCGTCCGAGACGCCGACGAAGACGGGTATCGCGCCGCTGCGGACCACGGCCGCGGCCACCGAATGGCACCCGATGTCGGGGACGACCACCTCGTCGCCGCGGCCGATCCCGAGGACTTCCAGGGCGACTTCGAGCGCCGCGGTGCCACAGGCGGTGAATTCGGCGGCGGGGCGGGCGAACCGGCGCAGCAGTTCGTCCACCGCCGTCCGGGACTTCTCGTCATCCGAAGGCATGCCGGAGCCCCTTCCCCGCTGCTTGGACCCGGGTCACCCGCGCATCCAATTCCCGGCGTTCGGCGGCGAGTTCGCCCCCCAGCCGTGGGCTCCCGCACCACACGTCCACACGCTCCCGCCGCTCGCTGAACACCAGATCCTTCAGCGAGTCCGGGCTGCCGTAGAGGTCGACGGTGCGGATGCCCTGCCCGCTCCACTGCCGGGTCAGTCCTTCGGTGAGCAGGTAGAGCCCCGGGGAATAGCGCCGGTAGGACTCGTCGTAGGACCACTTCAGGCACATCACCCGGTCCTTGATGCGGCCGTCGAGCCGGAAGGCGACCGGGCGGCCGCCGTCCCGCAGGAAGGTCGCCGTCAGCGTCCCGCCCCGGACCAGCTCGCTGTAGAGCGCCAGCTGCGCCGGGCGCTGCCGCATGCTCTGCCCGCGGGCGGCCTTCCACGACGCGTCGTCGACCGCCAGCATGTCGCGCACGGCCGCTTCGCCCGTCCGCCCGGTGTGCAGCGTCAGGCCGTCGCGCTCGACGAGCCTTCTTTTGCGGGGCAGTTGGGAGGTGCCGCGGCTCAGGACGCGCTCCCACAGATCCGCGCCGTCGCGGGACCAGTCGATCAGGGAGTTCGGCAGTCGCGGCCAGGACCGGGCCTCGCCCTGGCCGTCCACCTCGGCGTACTCGTGTGCCACCAGCGGTACGTACACCGGCAGTCCCGTCGCGCGCCGCACCTGCGACACCATGGCGAGCAGTTGTCCGGAGCCCGGCGGCCGTGCACTCAGGAACGGCAGATCGCCGCAGAGCGCCGTGCACATCACCGTGTCGCAGGTGAAGACGGCGACCGCGTCGGGGCCCAGGGCGACCAGCGGCGAGTGGCCCGCTCCGCTCATGGCCTGTGCGTACGCGGGCGACTGCTGGACCCTGGTGCCGCAGCGCGCGTACAGCTCCCGCCAGTGCCCCAGCTGCCCGGCGGACAGGGTGCGCAGATCCGTGACGGCCACCGCGGATGCCATCAGCCGAGCTCCGCGCAGGGGCGTGACCGCTCGCCCGAGCGCTGCCACTGCACCTGCGGATAGGCGCTGGCGAAGGCGCCGAAACCGGCCATGAACCGGTCGATGCTGGGGATCACGCTGCCCTCGAAGTCGAAGGTGCTGACCTTCCACTCGCCGACCGTCACCTCGATGGCCCGGTCCACCAGCAGCGTCGGCACCCCGCGGGTCCCGGCGCGGTCGAACCAGGAGTGCATCAGGATCGCGGAGCGGTCGGACTGCAGTACGAAGACCTGGCCCCGGCAGACGTCGTCGCCGTCGACCGCCGCGAGGCACAGCGTCGCGTGCGTCCGGCTGATCGCGAGCCCCGAGCGCCGCCGCGCCGCGATCGCGGCCTCGTCCTGCCCGACGATCGCGCGCGTGAAGTCGAACGCCTCCGGTGCCACCCGCTCGATGCGGTGTCGGCGCTCAGCTGCCCGGATGTGGCTGCGCACGGTCGGCAGGTAGGCGGCCCGGAGGTCGTCGTCCGCCGCGACGTCCAGCATGCGGGTGTGCCGGCACACCACGGACGCACCCGACTCGATGAGGGCCGCGGCCTCGCCGAACTCCGGGCCCATCGGGAGCTCGACGGCCTCCACCTGCCCCATCAGCTCCGCCGTCATCGAGGCGACCACCCGGTGCCGGTCCACGGCGTGCAGGGACGGGTCCACCCACGGCGAGGCGTAGGGCAGCAGACGGAACGGACGGCGGGCGGCCGGGGCCTCGTCGCCGTCGTCCAGGGGGCAGACCCACACGCCGGTCGGCCTCTCCCGGCGGTCGAGGCACACCACGTTCAGGGTGCGCCCGTAGACCTCCGCCGCCGGTGCCGAGTTCCACAGCTGGACGGGGAGGGCGCGGGTCAGAAAGTGCAACTCGTCGCCGCTGACGGCTGTGCTGCGCATGTTCGCCTTTCTGCACGGCACGCGATCGCCATCGCGTGCCTTCTTCCCAGGAGCGGTTCGCGGACGGCTCGCGTCCGCACACGACGTCGAGCGCTGGGAGCGCGCTCTACATGACGTCGACCAGGGCGAGTGCCTCCTTCAGGCTCGAGGGCACCGCACCGACGGCCGTGGTCATCTCCCGCGCCATGCCGAGTTCGGATGCCGTACGGTCGCGGGCGACGGCCGGCGCGCCGCGGCCCGCGACGATCGCCTCGTCGAGCTCGGAGTAGTGCGCCAGCGCCCAGCTCGAACCGGTCGACGCCGCCAGTGCCTCGCGCAGGGTGTCGATGTCGACGCCCAGCTCCTGTCCGGCCCTGAGCGCCTGCAGTGCGGCGTGGCGGTTGCTGTAGAGCAGCCAGTTGTTGCAGAGCTTGACGGTCATTCCGGCGCCGGTGGGACCGGCGTGCACGATGTTGTCGGCGTACGCCTGCAGCGTGTCCTTCGCGGCCGCGATATCCGCGTCGGCGCCGCCCAGGAAGAGCGAGAGCGAGCCCTCGCTGACGCGGCCGCCGCGGCGGCTGAGCGCCGCGTCGATCAGGGTGTGCCCATAGGTGTCGCGCGCCCGCTGGTGCAGTTCCCGCACGGCCTGCGGCGTCACCGTGGTGTGGACGACGACGAGCGAGCCCGCGGGGGCGGACCGGCACAGGCCGCCGTCGTCGAACAGCAGCGCTTCGAGGTCCGGCAAGCCCTTGACCACGACCAGGTGGGTCTGCGCCCGGCTCGCGGCCTCGCCGACGGAGGAGCACTGGTGGAGGTGCTCGGACTCGCCGGACAGGTCGACCACCGGGTCGTAGACGGATATGCCGAGCCCTCGCCCGGTGATGCAGCGGGCGATGTCCGCCCCCATCTCTCCCAGCCCGTAAACGGCGATACGTGACACGGTCGCTCCCCTTGCCTCGTTGTCTCGGTCTTCTTGGTCTTTGTGGTCTTTGTGGTCTTCTCGTTGTTCGTGGGCTTCGTGGGCTTCGTGGGTCTCATGAGCTTTGTGGGCCTCGTGGGCTTCGTCATCGAATCCCGCTCCGGTCAGAGACTTCCTTCGGCCGTCAGCGCGGGCGTACGCAGCCTCGCCAGGAGCAGCAGGACCGCCGCGCCCATGCCCAGCAGCACGATCGTGGCGATGTAGAGCGGCCGCACCGGCAACCAGGTGAGGAAGAGGGCGAGTACCAGCGATCCGGCCAGCTGCGACGGCCCCTGGAGCGCGCCGAAGACGGCATACGCCTGGGCCGAGCCCACCGGCCGCCAGCGGTCCTGGACCTCGCTCTGCAGGGCGCTGGCACCTCCGTTGAGCAGGCCGACGGCGGTGTAGAGGCAGATGGACCAGACCGGGTGCGGGGCGGTCAGCCCGAACAGGATCTGGACGCCGAATCCGACGATGACGATGTGGGGTGCCAGGGCACGGGCGTAACGCCCGCACACCCCGCCGGAGATCACCACCCCGCTGACGATCGCCGCCAGGGCGAAGGAGGCGTTGGCGATGCCCGCGATCCACGACTTGCCCGCGTCGCTGCCGGTCAGCAGCGGTACGAACATGCTGAACGCGAGCGTGTGCGTCAGCCCGAGCAGGAGGAGCGAGCCCGTGTACAGCCCGAGCCGGCGGGGGTCGCACACATCCCGCCACGCCCCGGCCGCCGCCGGCCGCGCCACGTCGGTGGCGTCCGCGGCTCCCGGCCGCCCCTTCCACAGGGGCGCGCGGTTGAGCACGACGAACACCACGAACTGCAGCGCGATGCCCACGGCGTAGGAGAGAGCACAGATCGCCAGGGACGGCGCGAGGCCGACCGAGGCGGCCAGTACGCCGCCCACCGCCCAGCCGACGACGACCGAGCCCTGTGTCGCCACCGCCAGCATCGCGTTCAGCCAGGTCAGTTGCTCCACGTCGGCCGTCCGGCCGGTGGCCCACTCGCGCATGGCCGGCAGGTAGAACGCTCCGAAGGTCGAGAACAGGAACATGCCGAGGTAGACGTGCCACAGCTGTGCGTTGCCGGTGTGGACGAGCCCCCACAGGGCCAGTGAGACCATGAACGCCCCGAGGTCGGACAGCAGCATCACCCAGCGCTCGTCCAGTCGGCGGGTGACGGCGCGGATGCCGCGGACGAACAGCAGCGGCGGCAGCGCCCCGGCCGCCACGACGAGCGGGGAGCTCGCCGCCGATCCGCTGAGATCGAGGGCGAGCAGGGAGAGCAGCAGGAGCAGCAGCGTGGACGCACTCTGGCTCTGGAGCGTCGCCACGACGACAGCAGTGACCTCACGCCGCTCCCCGTGGGAGAAGCTTCTCCAGATCTCGGCCCTGGAACGGGAGCCGACCGACACACTCGTCATTCTTTCCTGAGCCTCAATCCCGAACAGATCTCGACCTTGTCGGAGAATACGGCGTCCGCCCAGGAACAAATCCCCAGGCTGATACGGCAGTTGGCATGGGAGTAATTGGCCGCAGCCCGTCGACGCCCCGGGGGCTCGGCACTGCGGTTCCGCGATGACCTTGGCGGGATCGGAGTCAATCACTCCATGCCGAGCAAGGTCAACAGCGTGTCACGGAAGCGGAATCCGCCCTTCTTGACAGAGTGGATCAGCTGCCGTAGCGCCCTCGCTCGACGCGTCACAACCCTGCCGCGAATGACGCCCGCAAGGGCTCTGACGAGCGGTTCCGTTCAGTCGCCGCACGCCGGGCGCCGCTCCGGCAGCCGACCTGCGGGCCGCACCCAACTCTCCGGAGTACCGTGGTCACTTCACGCCACCTCCCCCGCCCGTGACTCGATCCCGACGCAAGGGACCGGACGCGCGGCGACAGCAATCGGCCAGCCGCCATCAGGGATACGCCAAAAAGAATTCACGCGCGCCAATGCCGGGCGCTGCCCTTTGTTGACCGGTCGATCCGCGAAATGCTTGACTGCACGCCCGCCGCCGCGGACAAGGCGCCACGACCTCCGGCGCGGATTCTCGTCATAAGTCTGGCGACCACCAACGGACTTGGAGAGCAATGACATCCCTCCGTCGGCCCGAGGCCGGTGTCCTTTCCGCCGAGGAGTGGGAAGCGCTCCTTTACGACTGGCACAACAGCCACCGGCTCCGCCGCCAGCAGAGCGACGTCAGGTACTGGCTGGACGTGACCGGGCAGGCCAAGCGGCTGCTCGTGCTGGGGGCCGGCACCGGCCGGGTCGCAGCCCCGCTCGCCCGGGACGGGCGCCATGGCGTCACCGCCCTCGACGCCAGCCCGGCCCGGCTCGCAAGGATGCCGCGGCTGCCCGGCCTGCTGCCCGTGTGCGGCGATATGCGCCGTCTCCCCTTGCGCCCGGGGTTCGACGCCGCTGTGGTGCCGTACTCGACGTGGCAGCTGCTGCGGTCCCCGCAGGACCGGCAGCGCGCTCTCGCCGAGGCCGCCCGCGTCCTGGCACCGGGCGCCGCTCTCCATATCGACGTGAGCGCGAACTTCGATACGCGCACAGCGGTCGACTGGCACCGCACACTGGCTCAGCCGTGCGAGGAGGTCGGCGCGACCGTGGAGGAGTGGGAGCGCCACATCCCCAGGTCCGACCACGTGCTGATCGAGAAGTCCTTCCGCGTCGGCGAGCGGGTCCTCGCCGATGTGCGGGAGCACTGGGTCCATCTCGGCGCGCTCGACCTGGAGTCCGCGCTGGATGAGGCGGGGTTCGATCTCACGCACGTCGACCGCGGCTACGGCGCGGGCGCCTCTGCCCACCGGCTCATCCACCACGCCCGCCGCAGAAGCTGACCCGGACCGCGCCGCCCTCGGCTACCGGCTGCGCTCCACCCGGCGCTCGTCCCAGACCGGCTCCGGCGTCTCCCGGACCCTGCCGTCCTGCCCGAAGACCAGGTAGCGGTCGAAGGACTTGGCGAACCAGCGGTCGTGTGTCACCACCAGCGCCGTCCCCTCGTACGACTCCAGGCCGCGCTGCAGAGCCTCGGCGGAGTCCAGGTCCAGGTTGTCCGTCGGCTCGTCCAACAGCAGCGCGGTCGCCCCCTCGATCTCCAACTGGAGGATCTGGAAACGGGCCTGCTGTCCGCCCGACAGCTTCTCGAAGGGCTTCTCGCCATGGCGGTCCAGCTCGTACCGCCGCAGGGCGCTCATCGCGGGCCCCCGGCTGTGCGCGTGCTCGGTCCACAGAATGTCCAGGAGGGTACGCCCCATCAGCTCCGGACGCGCATGCGTCTGCGCGAAGTGCCCCGGCACGACACGGGCTCCGAGTTTCCACCGTCCTTGGTGCGCGACCTCCTCCCCCGCCAGGAGCCGCAGGAAATGGGACTTCCCCGAGCCGTTCGAGCCGAGGACCGCCACCCGCTCCCCGTAAAAGATCTCCAGATCGAAAGGTTTCATCAGGCCGGTCAGCTCCAGCTGCTCGCACGTCACGGCCCGTACTCCGGTCCGGCCCCCTTGCAGACGCATCGTGATCTTCTGCCGACGCGGCGGCTCGGGCGGCGGCCCGATCTCCTCGAACTTCTGCAGCCGCGTCTGGGCCGCGTGGTACCGCGAGGCCATCTCGTCGCTGCGCGAGGCGTACTGCCGCATGTCGGCGACGAGTTTCTTCAACTGGGCGTGCTTCTCGTCCCACCGCCGCCGCAGTTCCTCGAAGCGCTCGAAACGCTCCACGCGCGCCTCGGGGTACGTGGCGAAGCCGCTGCCGTGGACCCACACATCACTGCCCACGGGGCCCGGCTCCACGCTCACGATCCGCTGCGCCGTCCGCGCGAGCAACTCCCGGTCGTGGGAGACGAACAGCACGGTCTTACGGGTCTCGCGCAACTGCTGTTCGAGCCACTGCTTGCCGGGTACGTCCAGGTAGTTGTCCGGTTCGTCCAGCAGCAGCACACCGGCCGGTCCGCGCAGCAGAGCCTCCAGGACGAGCCGCTTCTGCTCACCGCCGGACAGCGTCCGCACCCCGCGCCACTGCGCCTTCTCGTACGGGATGCCCAGCGCGGACATGGTGCACATGTCCCAGAGCGTCTCGGCCTCGTACCCGCGCGCCTCCGCCCAGTCGCTGAGCGCCTGCGCGTAACTCATCTGCGCGGCCTCGTCGTCCCGCTCCATGATCGCCGTCTCGGCCTCGTCGACCTGCCGCGCGGCCCGCCCGATACGCGCCGGGGCGACCGACACCAGCAGGTCGCGCACCGTCCGTTCGTCCCGTACGGAACCGACGAACTGCGGCATCACGCCGAGCCCTCCGCTGACCGTCACCGACCCGCCGTGCGGCTTCAACTCACCGCCGATCAGCCGCAGCAGCGTCGTCTTGCCCGAACCGTTCGCCCCGACGAGCGCGGTGACGGCGCCTTCGCCCACCCGGAAGGAGGCATCGCTGAATAATGGCCGCCCGTCCGGCATGTAGTACTCCACATGCGCGACTTCCACATGACCCATGTTGTGGTCCAAACCCGTTATTGCCGTTGGACATTGCGCTCCACAGGCGCCACGTCCTTGATCACCTCGTCAGGATAGTCCGGGGCCGATCCGGGACCGGACTCATTTTCGGTCGGCGGTCTTCTCCCTGGCCACGGCCCCTGCCGTGACCGCGGCCTCTTCCTTGGCCGCGGTGTCCTCCTTGGCCGCGGTCTGCGGCGGCATCCAGTGGTGGACGGTGAAGTTGCCCTTCTCCAGGGTTTCGTAGGGGGCGGAACTCACGCACTTGGGAACGCTGTTGAGCGCCATGCCGTCCATGGCCCAGCTGTAGCCGAGGCGGTCGCGCTTGCCGCCCTTGCCGCCGTCCAGGACGGTGAAGCCGAAGCGCTTGTCGTTGATGTTCTTCGGGCCCGGGAAGTCCGGCGGGAAGGTGAATTCGGACTCGGTGACCACGCCCGTGACGACGGCGACCGGGCCGCCGGTCAGCAGGCAGTCGATGCGGCCCTTGGCGTAGCCGCCCCAACGGCCTTCGGGCGTCTGGTTGTAGTGGGAGAAGCTGAAGGTCCCCTTGGCCTTGTCGGCGAAGCCATGGGCGTCGAAGGTGAAGTGGATGTCCTCGCCCGGCTTGCGCTGGAGCTTGGCGGTGCCGGTGAGCGAGGGCTCGTCGGTGGCTCTGTGGTCGCGCTGCGGGGCCGGGGCGGCCGCGTGGGCGGCCGCCGCCGGGGCCTGCTCCACCACCGGCGCCGGCGCGGCGAAGGCGGTGGCGCCGAGCGCCAGCGGGGCCGTGGCGCAGAGGACGAGCGCCGTGGCTACGACAAGGGGACGGCGGACAGCGGACATGGCTTCCTCCTGGTGAGGGTGGTTCTCAACGGGCCGGGAGGGGTTCCCGGCCGATCTCCACAGTGCCCTCCGCCCAGGGCCCGGCACATCGCACCGAGGGTCGACGTCGCTCACCCGTTCGGGGGAAGTAGCCGTCGTACCAGGGGTTGAGTCCCCCGTCCCGGTTGGCCGGTCCTACGCCAGCCACTGGTCGTACGCCAGCTTGCACAGCAGCGAGACGACGACCACGACCAGCACGCCCCGTACGAAACCGGCGCCCCGCTTGAGTGCCATGCGGGCCCCCGCCATGCCGCCGATGAGGTTGAACAGCGCCAGCAGGGCGCCCAGTTGCCACAGCACCGTGCCCTGGAGCGCGAACATGGTCAGCGCGCCGATGTTGGTGCAGACGTTGACGACCTTGGCGGTGGCCGAGGAGGTGACCAGGTCCATGTGCAGGAGGGCGGACAGGGCGACGATGAGGAACGCGCCGGTCCCCGGGCCTATCAGGCCGTCGTAGAAGCCGATGCCCAGGCCCGCGACCGCGATGGCGGCCGCGATCCGCCCCCGGGAGACGGGCCCGGAAGGCGCGGGCGCCATCCCGAAGGCCGGGCGCAGCACCACGAACGCCAGGACGGCCAGCAGCACGGCCATGATCAACGGGCGCAGCACGGCGCTGTTGATGCCCGCCGCGAAGAAGGCCCCGGCGACGGACCCGCCGAGCGCGGCCAGGCCGATGCGCAGCGCGGTCCTCACGTCTATGGGCGCTTTGCGGACGTAGGTGACGGCGGCGGCGCTGGTGCCGACGATGGCGGTGGCCTTGTTGGTGCCCAGGACGAACGCGGCGGGGGTGTGCGGCAGTCCGACCAGGAGCGCGGGGAGGAGCAGCAGACCGCCGCCTCCCACGACGGCGTCGATCCAGCCCGCCACGAGGGCGGCCAGGCACAGCAACAGCAGCGTCGTCAGCGATATGTCATGGGCCACCCGGCGATCCTATGGACGGGCCGACGAGGGCCCTGCGGCCACCCCACCGTGACACCGCGAGCGCCCCACTGTGACATCGCGAGCGCCCCGACATGGCGCCGAAGTCGCGCCCCCGTACCGCCGCAAGCGCCCCGTGACGCAGAAGAAGACGCGAAGAAGCAGGTGCGAAGAAGCGCAAAGAAGCAGGCGCGAAGAAGAAGGCGCCCCGCCCCGGCACAGTGGGGCGGGGCGCCACGTCCGTCACGCGACGAGGGCCTTTTGTACGTCGGTGAGGACGGTCTGTGCGGCCGTCGGCCCGCCCCAAGTGGGGGCCTTTCGCGGCCTTCAGCGCTCGCCGGGCCCCAAGAGCCGTACGAGACCCTCGGCGAGCCCGCCCGACCAGCAGGCGTAGTCATGGCCGCCGCTGAACTCCTGGCAGGTGACAAAGGCTCCGGCGGCCCGCAGGGTGCCGTACAGCTCCCTGGTCCGTTCGAGCGTGCCCCCTTCGTGCCGGCCGACCCGCAGATGCAGCCGCAGATCGCGCGGCGGGCTCTGCGCGAAGCGGCGGGTGAGCCACGGGAGTCGCTCGCCGGGCCCGGCAACAGCTTCCGAGAAAGCCTCGGGCGCGCCAGGCTCTTCGGGCCCTTCGGGCCGCCACCACAGCGAGGGCGACTGCGCCAGCACCTTCCCGAAGTGCCCCGGCGCCGCCAGGCCCGCGTACAGGGCGGTGAGCGCACCCAGGCTCTCGCCCGCCACGACGGTGCGCGTCGGGTCGTACGTCACCGGCATCCGGCCCGCCGCCCACGGCAGCAGCTCGGCGGCCAGGAAGTTGGTGTACGCCTGCCGGCCGCCGAACTCCCGGGCGCGGGTGGCGCTGTCGACCGCGTCGGGGGCGAGCACCACCAGCGGCGGGATGGCGCGTTCGGCGATCAGCCGGTCCAGCAGCTCCTCGGCCCCGAGGCCGCCGAACCACATGTCGCCGTCGAGCAGGACCAGCATGTCAGCCCCCTCGTCCGGCAGCCGCCCCGGCGGCGTGTACGTCCACACCGCGCGCTCGGCGGCCAGTGCGGCGCTGGAGATCCGGTGCCGCTCCACCCGGCCGTGCGCGCCGCCGGTGCGCGAGTGCACCCAGGGGCGCCAGGGCTGCGGCGGCGCGTCGGGCAGCTCGAAGACGGAGCTGCGCTCGGCGCGCCAACGGGAGGGAATCGTGCGGGTGTTGAACGGGTCGGGCACGGCCTCATCGACCAGCGCGAGCAGGCTGCGCTGGAGGTCGCCGGGCTCCGGCACCACCTCCAGCCCGCCCGTGGAATCAGTGTCGGGCGCGATGGTGTAGGTGCCGCGGTGGTCGGAGGGAAGGCGGTAGGTGAGGTGCCAGACGTCGGTGCCGGGCAGCCTGCGCATCAGGCTGCGGGCGAGATGGCCGCGGTCCATCAGGCGGTTGACCAGGACGAGCACCCGCCGGGTGGCGGGCGTGCCGCGCCACAGGAAGGTGACGGCGCGGTGCTCCGGGTCCCAGGGCAGCGGCTCGACCAGCGGGGCGCCCTGCGCCTCCACCTCGTCCCAGAACTCCCGTACGGCCGCGGCCCGTCCGCCCGCCACGGACGCGGCCAGCGCGACGATCCGCGGGCTGTCCGCCGTCTCCGGTGGCGCCGGACGGGGCGTACGCGGCGGACCGGCGATCGGGACTCCCATCGACAACCTGCTTTCCCGCCCGGCGCGTTGGCGCGGGCACGGACGACATGAACACGGACGGCACGGACGGCACGGACGGCACGAATGACGCAGACGACACAGACACGGCACAGCAGGACGCAGCACGGCACGGCCGCCACGGCGGAGAACATGCACCACCGCCGCGTTCAACTTAGGCAAGCCTAAGCTAACCACGCGCACGGCGCTCCAACAACACCCCCAGACCGCGCCCCCGGCCGGACACTTCAGCGCCCGGGCGGCCCGCCCCTGGGGCTCGCGGCGGGCGCGCCACCGGGCCCGGCGGGCGCCGGTTAGCCTGCCGCCATGCCTGACATCGACTTTCCGCTGGGCGGAAACCTGAGAGTGCGCCGCCTCGGCTACGGCACCGCGCAGCTCACCGGCCCCGGCTACTGGGGCCCGCGGCACGCGGATCCCCGCGACGCCGTGGCGCTGCTGCGCCGCGCCGTGGAACGCGGAGTCACCCTCATCGACACCGCGGACAACTACGGCCCGGAGGTGGCCGAGGAGCTGACCTCGCGGGCCCTGCACCCCTACCCACGGGACCTGGTCGTCGCCACGAAGGGCGGGGTGGTCCGTACGAGCCCCGACGCCTGGCACATCGCGGGACGGCCGGAGCAGCTGCGGGCCATGTGCGAGGCCTCGCTGCGCCGGCTGCGGACGGAGACCATCGATCTCTACCAGCTGCACCGGCTGGACCCGGCCGTCCCGATGGCCGAACAGCTGGGCGCGCTGGCGCAGTTGCGGGACGAGGGCAAGATCCGGCACATCGGGCTGGACACCATCGGCGCCGCGGACCTCGAACGGGCCCTGGAGATCGTCCCGATCGCGTCCGTACAGAACCGCTACAACGTGCTCGACCGGTCCTCGGAGGACCTGCTGGAGCTGTGCGAGCGGCGGAACGTGGCCTTTCTGCCCTGGTTCCCGCTGGGCAACGGGACGCTGGCCGCACCGGCTGCCACCACCCTGCGGGAGGTCGCCCGCCGGCACCGGGCAGGCACCGGCCAGATCGCCCTGGCCTGGCTGCTGCACCGCTCCCCCGTACTACTGCCCACCCCGGGCACGTCCTCCCTCGCACACCTGGAGGAGAACCTGGACGCCGCGGGCATCGCCCTCGACGCGCAGGACCTGGCCCGCCTGGAGGCGGCACGGCCGGACGCACCACAGCCGGGTCGCGCACGGCCGGACGCACCACAGCCGGGTCACGCGCGGCCGGACGCGCCACAACCGGGTCGCGCACGGCCGGATGTGAGCGGTTCTTAGAACCTTCTTATCCTCGCTCACTATCCACGTGATCATGGATACGCATCCCCCCAGTCCGGCCGCCCGCGGCCCCCGCAGCCGCCGCGCCGCCGGCCTGCTCTCCCTCTCGCTCGCCCTCCTGACCGCCGTGACCGCCACCGGCTGCGGCACCCCGGCCGCCGCCGGGACCGTGCACGGCACCCGGCTCGAACTCCCCGTGCGCGGCGGCACGGCGTACCTGGACACCGCCTCGCTCGCGGTGCGTGCCCGTACCGGCGACGGCCACGAGATGGAGCTGTCCGCCGCCTCCGCCACCGACCTCGGCACGCCCGGCCCGGTACGGCGGACCGCCGACGGGGCGCGCTGGAGCTACCCGGCCAAGGGGCTGGACGCCACGGCCCGCACCGACCACGGGCGGCTGAGCGTGACGCTGCGGGCCCGCCGCGACGGCTCGGTGAGCTGGCCGGTCACCGGCAGCGACCGCAGCGCCTCGGCCGTCCAACTGGCGCGCGGCCAGGGCCTGGACATCCCCGTACGCGACTCCTTCTGGAACTCCGACCGGGCCGGGCTCGCGGGCAGCACCATCGACATGGGCGCCGACCTCACCCTGCCGCTGTGGGGCTACACCCTGGGCGGCTCCGGCGCCCGGCACGGCGTCAGCTACCTCGCCCCCACCGACCTGGGCACCTCCCTCGCCGTCCGCTCCGAGCAGGGGCGGCTGCGCGCCACCACCACCCACGCCTTCGACGGCGGCGCGGGCACCCGCGACTACACCGTCACCTTCGCGCTGACCGACGGCAACCCGGTGGCCCCGGCCGCCGACTACCGCTCCTACCTCTCCGAACGCGGCCGACTCGGCAGCCTGCGCGAGAAGATCAAGGCCAATCCGGCCACCGGCAAGCTGCTCGGCGCCTTCCACGCGTACGTGTGGGGCGACGCGCGCACGGCCGCGGGCATCGGGCGGCTGCGCGGGCTGGGCGTGGACCGGATGTGGCTCGGTTACGACGCCGGGAACGACCCGATGGGCGCGGCGGCGGTCGGCGCCGCCAAGAAGGCCGGGTATCTGGTGGGCCCGTACGACACCTTCGCCAACGGGCAGGACCCCAAGTCCGCCGACAGCCCCACCTCCGTCTGGCCCGGCACCGTCTACCCGGACTTCTGCGTGCGCAAGGCCGACGGCACGCCCGAGACCGGCTTCGGCAACCGCGGCTGCTACCTCAGCTCGCAGGCCTTCGAACAGGCCGAGAAATCCCGGCACTTGCTGGCCGACCGCACCCGCTCCATGGTCGCCAACGGCTCCGACAGCTACTTCCTGGACGTGGACGCGACCGGCGAGCTCTTCCGGGACCACAGCGCGGCGCACCCCATGACCAAGGCGCAGGACCGGGCCAACCGCCTGGCCCGGATGCGCCGGATCGCCGACGGCGGCCTGGTGCTGGGCTCGGAGACCGCGCAGCCCTGGGCCAACGAGGTGCTCGCGTTCGACCACGGCGCCGCGACGCCGACCGCCGACGGGCTGTGGAAGCTGGAGCGCGACCGGGAGACGTTCGGCGGCTATTTCCCGCAGAACGCCCCCAAGATCTTCTTCAAGCCGGTTCAGCTGCCGGCCGACCTGATCACCGCCATGTACGACCCCAAGTACCGGGTGCCGCTGTACGAGACCGCGCTGCACGGCTCGCTGGTCAACACCGAGCGCTGGGAGCTGTCGTACGAGAAGCTGCCGCAGGTCAAGCAGCAGCGCGCGCTGCTGGCGATGCTCTACAACATTCCGCTCAACTACGTCCTGGACGGCCCGTCCCTGAAGGCGCACGGCACCGAACTCGCCGCGCTCCAGCGCTACTTCGCGCCGCTCCACAAGGCCGCGGGGGCGGAGCGGCTGACGTCCTTCCGGCACCTGACCGAGGACCGCAGCGTCCAGCGCACGGTCTTCGGGGACGGCACGCTGACCGTCACGGCCAACTTCGGCTCCGCCGCGTACCAGGGCCTGCCGGGCGGCTGCGTCGAGGCGAAGCTGAAGGGCGACGACGCGCCGCGGCGGCTGTGCCCGGCGAAACTCTCGGCACCGGGCGGCCAGGGCTGAGCGGTCAGACGCTGTCCAGGTAGCGCAGCACCGCCAGGACCCGGCGGTGGCCGGTCTCGGAGGGCGGGAGGTCGAGCTTGGCGAAGATGTTCGCGATGTGCTTCTCGACCGCCCGCTCCGAGACGACGAAGGAGGCGGCGATGGAGTGGTTGGTGCGCCCCTCGGCCATCAGGGAGAGCACCTCGCGCTCGCGCGGGGTGAGGTCCTCCAGTGCGGAGGTGCGGCGGGCGGCGCCGAAGAGCTGGGCGACCACCTCGGGGTCCAGCGCCGTGCCGCCGGCCGCCACCCGCTCCAGCGCGCCGACGAACTCGCCGATGTCCACCACCCGCTCCTTGAGCAGATAGCCCACGCCCGCCCCGCCGTCGCCCAGCAGCTGCGCGGCGTACTTCGTCTCCACGTACTGCGAGAAGATCAGCACGCCCACGCCGGGCGCGGTGCGGCGGATCTCCAGGGCCGCGCGCAGGCCCTCGTCGGTCTGGGTGGGCGGCAGCCGGATGTCCACCACGGCGGCGTCCGGAGCGTGTTCGGCGACGGCGGCGAGCAGGGCCTCGCCGTCGCCGACGGCGGCGGCCACCTCCACGCCGCGCAGGGCGAGAAGCTGGGCGAGCCCGTCGCGCAGGATCGCGGAGTCCTCGGCAATGACGACGCGCATGAGCGGTGAGAGTCCCTATCGGTCGGGAAGTACGACACGGACCACCGTAGGCCCTCCGGCCGGGCTGTCGCAGGTCAGCGTCCCGTCGACGGTACGGATACGGGCCAGCAGACCCGTCAGGCCACTGCCCGCGCCCACCGCCGCTCCCCCGCGCCCGTCGTCGCGCACCGACAGCCGCAGCGCGCCGTCGCGGACGCTCACCTCGACCTCGGCGGACGAGGCGCCGCTGTGCTTGACCACGTTGGCCAGGAGTTCGGCCGCGCAGAAGTAGGCGATGGACTCGATGGCGGGGGCGGGGCGGCGGCCGATGTCGGTGGTGAGGGTGATGGGCAGCGCGCTGTCGGCGGCGAGGGTGGCCAGCGCGGTGTCCAACCCCTGGTCCAGGGCGGGCGGATGGATGCCCTTGACGAGGTGGCGCAGATCGGCGACGGCCTGCTTGGCGTTGCCCTGCGCGGTCTCCACGACGCTCAGCAGGCCTTCCTTGTCGGCGCCCGCCACGATCATTTCCCGGATCATGGTGAGGTGCATACCGAGCCCGACGAGCCGGGCCTGGGTGCCGTCGTGCAGATCGCGCTCGATGCGGCGCAGGGTGGCCGCGGCGTCGTCGACGGCCTGGGCGCGGGTCTCCTCCAGCGTACGGATGCGCCGGTCGGCGGCGGTGGGGCCGAGCAGCGACGCCAGCAGTGCGCGGTGCGGACCCAGAGCGCCGCGCAGCAGCCAGGGCGCCAGCTGGAGCAGCAGCACACCGGCGCAGACCGGGAGCAGCCACCCGGGCCAGGAATCGAGGGCTCCGTCGCCGACCGGCAGCGACACCCGGCGCACGGTGCCGTCGGGGTCGTGAACGGTGGTGTAGTTCCAGCGCTGCTGGACGGGATGGAGCAGCAGCAACAGCCCGTAGACATAGCCGACGCCCACCGCGAGAACAGCCGGGATCGCGCTGAAGGGCGCGGCCAGGGCGCAGCCGACGGCCCGCCAGCCCGCGCGGTCCCCGAGCACGGACCGCCGCCAGCCGAACGCTCCCGGCTCGCTGCGGCGCACCGGTGGCTCGATCCGCAGCCCCAGCAGCCCGCGCGCCAGGGAGCGCTGGACCTCTCCCAGTCCGAGCGCGCCGCGTACGGTCAGCGCGAACACCCAGGGCCCGGCCGCGGTCCAGGACAGCGCCCCGCCCACCACCAGCCCCACCAGCACCAGGACCATCCCCACCAGGCCGAGCGGCAGCGCGAGCAGGGCGTAGAGCAGGGTGGCCAGGCTCCGCCGGTTGAACGGGACGGCCAGCCGGGCGAGGACTCGGCCGACCGGCCGACGGGCGGCCCCGGGAGGCGAGGAGTGCAGATCGTGCATGGTCTCAACCTAGAACTGGTGGTCCGTACCTGGCGCCGGTGGTCCCGCGCCAGGCACCGATGGTCCGTGTCCGGAGCCGGTGGTCCGTTTCTGGCGCCGATGGCCCGTCCGGAGCCGGTGGTCCGTTTCTGGCGCCGGTGGCTCGGCCCCGAGCCAGCGGTTCGTACTGGAGCCGGTGGCTCGTACTAGTGCCGGTGGTTCGTACTAGAGCTGATGGATGACAGGTACGGCCAGAGCGGCGCCCACCGCGGCGACCAGCAGCGTGAGGGCGGCGATCCGGCCGCGCCCGGTGCGGCGCCCGCCCAGCAGGCCGACGACGAGCTTGCCCTGGAGGGCGGTCAGGCCGCGGCCGATCCACGGCATGAGAAGCAGGAAGCCGATGCCGCCGCCGACGGCGTGCAGTGCCCAGGCGCCGGCGAGGGTCGGACCGCCCCAGGCGTTGGTGGGGTCGGCGCTCATGCCTATCAGGGGGCGCAGCGGCCAGCCGAGGTTCAGCGGGACGATCGACCAGCCGTAGACCGTCACCACAGCGGCTATGAAGTTGAGCGGGAGGCTGATCACGGCGTGCGCGAGCGCGAGCGGCCCGGTGCGCTCCGGCTCACCGACCTCCACGCCCAGCAGCGTCCGCGCCAGGGAGCGCTGGATCCGCCCCGCCGGGCCGCCGACCAGCGCCAGCGCCAGGCACAGCAGGCCCACGAGCGGCGCCAGCAGCAGGTAGGCCACCCGGCGCCAGGTCTCCGGCCGGAACGGGGTGCGCAGGATGTCCTTCCCCAGGTCCAGAGGGGTGCGGTGAGTGAGGGCGATCGACTGCGGTGCGGTGCTCATGACGGGAACCTTGCTGAGTACGGGAGGAACGGGCGGAACGTGATGACTCAAGACTCCCGGAGCGCCCTCAGCGGCACGATGGTGCCAGCACGGCAATCGAAGGTTCGGTTTACCCCACCCCCGGCCCCGGCCCCACCCCCGGCCCTGGCCCCTTCCCCATCCCCGGCCCCGGCCCCGGCCCCGGCCCCGGCCACGACAGCTGAGCCCGCCACCGCCCTCACACCCCACCCTCCCACCCGCTGAGGGCAGCGTTCCCCCGGCGAAACAGCCGGGATGCGGGCAGGTAACAGCCGTCTCGCAGGCTGCCGGACATGACCTCGAAACGGCGCGTGGTGGTGATCGGCGGCGGAATGGCCGCCGCCCGGCTCGCGCAGCGGCTCGGCGCCGCCGCGCGGCTGGACCTCACCCTCATCGGCGAGGAGCCCTGCGCCCCGTACAACCGGGTGCTGCTGGCGGAGGTCCTGGCCGGGCGGTACGCACCCGATGTCATCGCGCTGCCCGAGCCCGAGCCCCCGGCCGCCGTCCGCCGCGGGGTACGGGCGATCCGTATCGACCGCGCGGCCCGGCAGGTGCACTGCGCGGACGGGGACCCGGTCGCGTACGACACCCTCGTGCTGGCCACCGGCTCGAACCCGGTGCTGCCCGCGCTGCGCGGCCTGGGTCCCGGCGGCCTCCCCGACGGCGTGCACCCCTTCCGCACCCTGGCCGACTGCCGGGCCCTGGCCGCCGCCGCGCACCCCGGCACACGGGCCGTGGTGATCGGCGGCGGCCTGCTCGGCGTCTCGGCCGCTCGCGCGCTGGCCGAACGCGGCGCCCAGGTGGTCCTGGCCCATCAGGGCGAGCACATGATGGAACGCCAACTCGACGCACAGGCAGGCCAGTTGCTGCGCGAGCACCTGACCGCCCTGGGCGTGGAGGTGCACACCGAGTGCCGGGTGCGCGGCCTGCGCACCGACGACCGCGGGCCCGAGAGCAGCCCACGCGACGCCCGCGCCGAGGACGGGACGCCCGCCCCGCGCCCCGTACGCGCCGTCGTCCTCGCCGACGGCTACGAACTCACCGCCGACCTCGTCGTCCTGGCCTGCGGCGTCCGCCCCCGCACCGGCCTCGCCGCGGACTGCGGCCTCACCGTACGCACCGGCATCGTCGTCGATGACACCCTGCGCACCTCCGACCCCGCCGTCCACGCCATCGGTGACTGCGCCGAGCACGACGGCGTGGTGTACGGACTGGCCGGCGCGGCCCTGGAACAGGCCGACGCGCTCGCGGAGCACCTGCTCGGCCGGACCGCCCGCTACCGCGGCACCCGCGCCCTGACCCGGCTGACCCTCAACGGCTCCGGCCCCCTGGATCTGGCCGCGTTCGGCGAGACGGACCCCGCCCCCGGGGACGATGTGATCCGCCTCAGCGACGCCACCCGGCGCGCCTACCGCAAGGTCGTCCTGCGCGGCGACCGGCTCGTCGGCGGAATCCTCCTGGGCGATCTCGGCGCCGTCGGCGCGCTCGCCCGCGCGTGGGAGGGCGACGAGCCGCTGCCCTCCGCACCGCCGCTCCACCTGCTCACCCACGACGGAGGCTGCTGACATGCCCACGACCCCGCACCGGCCCACGGCCCCGCACACGCCCGAAGCCACCCCCAAAACCCCCAAAGCCCCCGAAGCCCCCGAAGCCCCCGAAGCCCTCAAAGCCCCCGACCCGCCCGCCACCCCCACCATCGTCCTCATCGGCCACGGCATGGTCGGCCAGCGCTTCCTGGAAGAGCTCGCCGAGCGGGGCGTCACCGAGCGGGCCCGGGTGGTCGTGCTGTGCGAAGAGCCCCGCGCCGCCTACGACCGGGTGCAGCTGACCTCGTACTTCTCGGGCCGTACGCCGGACGAACTCACCCTGGCACCGGCAGACTTCATGGCCCGGCACGGCATCGAGGCCCACCTGGCGGACCCCGCCGTCGCCATCGACCGCGCGGCCCGCACCGTCACCGCCCGCTCCGGCCTGACGCTCACCTACGACACGCTCGTGCTCGCCACCGGCTCCTACCCCTTCGTACCGCCGGTCCCCGGCAAGGACAGCGAGGGCTGCTTCGTCTACCGCACCGTCGAGGACCTGCTCGCCATCGAGGCGTACGCCAAGAACGCCCGCACCGGCACGGTCGTCGGCGGCGGCCTGCTCGGCCTGGAGGCGGCGGGCGCCCTGAAGGGGCTGGGGCTGGTGACCCACATCGTGGAGTTCAATCCGCGGCTGATGGCCCTCCAGGTGGACGAGGGCGGCGGCAGCGCGCTGCGCCGCACGGTGGAGGAGATGGGCCTGATGGTCCACACCGGCGTCGGCGGCAAGGAGATCGTCACGGACGAGGGCGGCGCGGTGGCCGCCATGGAGCTGTCGGACGGGTCCCGTATCGAGACCGACCTGGTGATCTTCTCGGCGGGCGTGCGGCCGCGCGACCGGCTCGCCCGCGAGAGCGGTCTGTCGGTCGGCGAGCGCGGCGGCATCGCCGTCGACGAGCGCTGCCGCACCAGCGATCCGGCCGTCTACGCGATCGGCGAGTGCGCGCTGGCCGCGGACGGCAGGGTATACGGACTGGTCGCGCCCGGGTACGAGATGGCGCAGACCGCCGCGGCCGCGATCGCCGGCGCGGACGGCTCCTTCACGGGCGCCGACACCTCCACCAAGCTCAAGCTCCTGGGCGTGGACGTGGCCTCCTTCGGCGACGCGCACGGCGCCACCCCGGGCGCGCTGGACGTCGTGTACGCCGACTCCCGTTCCGGCGTCTACAAGAAGCTGGTCGTCGGCGCGGACGGCACCCTGCTCGGCGGCGTCCTGGTCGGCGAGGCGGACGCCTACGCCACGCTGCGCCCGCTCACCGGCACCGTCCCGCCGCTCGCCCCCGAACAGCTCGTCCTGCCCGCGGGGGCGGGGGCGCCCGCCGCGCTGGGCCCGGCCGCGCTCCCCGACACGGCGGTGATCTGCAACTGCCACAACGTCACCAAGGCACAGATCCAGGCGTGCGCCACCCTCCCCGAGGTGAAGAAGTGCACCAAGGCCGGTACGGGCTGCGGCAGTTGCGTCAAGCTCATCGGCCAGCTCCTGCCGCAGCGGCAGGAGGCGGGCCTGTGCGGCTGCTTCCCGCACACCCGCGCCGAGCTGTACGAGATCGTCCGCACGCTGCGTCTGACCTCCTATGCCGCACTGCTGGACTCCCACGGCCGCCCCGAGGCGCGGGACGGTGAGGGATGCGAGATCTGCAAGCCGGCCGTCGCCTCCATCATCGCCTCCCTCGCGCCCGCCGTCGGCGCCAGCGGCTACGTCCTGGACGGCGAGCAGTCCGCCCTGCAGGACACCAACGACCACTTCCTGGCCAACCTCCAGCGCAATGGCTCCTATTCGGTCGTGCCGCGCATCCCCGGCGGCGAGATCACACCCGAGAAGCTGATCGTCATCGGCGAGGTGGCCCGCGACTTCGGCCTCTACACGAAGATCACCGGCGGTCAGCGCATCGACCTCTTCGGCGCCAGGGTCGACCAGCTCCCCCTGATCTGGGCCCGCCTGGTCGACGCGGGCTTCGAGTCCGGCCACGCGTACGGCAAGGCGCTGCGCACCGTGAAGTCCTGTGTGGGGCAGACCTGGTGCCGCTACGGCGTCCAGGACTCGGTCCGTATGGCCATTCTCCTGGAGCTGCGCTACCGGGGGCTGAGGTCGCCGCACAAGCTCAAGTCGGCGGTCTCCGGCTGCGCGCGCGAGTGCGCCGAGGCCCGCGGCAAGGACTTCGGGGTGATCGCCACCGCGGGCGGCTGGAATCTGTACGTCGGCGGCAACGGCGGCGCCGAGCCGCGCCACGCCGACCTGCTCGCCCAGGACCTGTCCGACGCCGAGCTGGTCCGCCTGATCGACCGCTTCCTGATGTTCTACATCCGCACCGCCGACCGCCTGGAGCGCACCTCCGCCTGGCTGGAGCGGATCGAGGGCGGCCTGGAGCACGTACGCGATGTCGTCGTCCACGACTCCCTGGGCCTGTGCGACGAGCTGGAGGCGCTCATGGCCGCGCACGTCACCCACTACCGCGACGAGTGGGCCGCCACCCTCGCCGACCCCGAACGCCTGGCCCGCTTCGTCTCGTTCGTCAACGCGCCGGACGCCCCCGACCCCTCCGTACGCTTCGTCCCCGAGCGCGACCAGATCAAGCCCGCGGCCCCCGAGCTGCTGACCGGCCCCACCCTCCCCGTCCGCCTCCTGGAAGGAAGCGCAGCGCGATGACCGTCGAACTCCTCTCCCCCCAGGGCTGGTTGCCGGTGTGCGACCCCGCCGAGCTGACCGCGGGGCGGGGGGTGGCCGCCCTGCTCCCCGACGGCGAGCAGGTGGCGCTCTTCCGCGACCGGTCGGGGCGGACGTACGCGATCGGCAACCGGGACCCGTTCACCGGCGCGTACGTCCTCTCCCGCGGCCTGACCGGCACCTGCGACGGGCGCCCCTTCGTCGCCTCACCGCTCCTCAAGCAGCGCTTCGATCTGGCGACGGGCGCCTGCCTGGACGACGCCACGGTGTCGGTGCCCGTCTACCGGCTCCGTGGCGGCCTGTGACCCGTCAGCTGTTGCCGCTGCCCACTCCCAGCTTCCCGAACGTCCACGTCCGGTGGCCGCCCAGGATCGCGGAGTCGTGGTCGAAGGAGACCTCGACATCGGTGAGGGTCAGATCGTGCTGCGAGGGCGTCGTCCCCGCGGCGCACGTGACCTCCACCGGCGCGAAGTTGGTGAAGAACTGCGGCCCGAAGTCCCCCTGCGCGCTCTCGCGGTAGAACCGCTGCAGCACGCTCCAGTCGGCGTTCCAGTAGACGGGCGAGAACCGCCGCCCCGCCTCCTTCACCTCGAAGGCGGTGCTCTTGTCGAAGACCCCGTCCTTGTCCGTACAGCCGAAGGTACGGCTGACGTCGGCCTTCGCCGAGAACCAGCCGCTCTCCTGCACGCCCTGCTGGAACGCGGGCCGCTGCCGCACGTTCGTCAGTTTCGCGGAGAAGGAGAAGCCGCCGCAGCCGGGCGTCGGCCAGTAGTCCTTGATGTAGAGATTGCACTTGTGCGGCCCGAAGTACGCCGCCGGGTCGGGCCGGTACGGATTGGGCACCACCGCCCGGAACTCGTCCAGTTCCATCCCCACCGCCGGAGCGGCCGCCTTCTTCGCGAGGGCCTGCGCGCCCCCTGCCGCCTGCGCACTCCCTGCGACCCGCGTATCCCCTGCCGCCTGCGCACCGCCCGCCTGGGCCGCCACCGACGCCCCCAGCAGCAGCGCCACCGCGGCCGACGCGGCCACCAGCCGCCTGCCCGCCCGCTTCCGGCCGCCCCCTGCTCCCGCCGTTTCCGCTTCCACCTTTTCCGCTTCCACCATGGCTGCATCCCCCCATATGGCTCTTTGCCCGATCAACGGTGATTCCCCCGCGATTCCGCCACGTTAGCCAGGCCTCGTGCCTCCCGCGGGGCACTTGGCCCCATCCACACCATCGGAGTACCTCCACCGGCACGGCGTACGCTGGAGCTCTGATCGACAACTGATCGACAACTGATCGGCAAGGTCCGTACAGCCCCTCCCCCACGAAGGAGCGCAGCAGGCGTGACCCGCTGGAACACGAGCCACATCCCCGACCAGACAGGCCGCTCGGCCGTCGTCACCGGAGCCAACAGCGGCATCGGCTACATCACCGCGCGGGAGCTCGCCCGGCGCGGCGCGCGGGTCGTGCTGGCCTGCCGCAGCGAGGAGCGCGGCAGCGCCGCCCTGCGCCGGCTGCGCTCCGAAATCCCGGCCGCCGAGGCCGAGTTCCGGCCGCTGGACCTGGCCGACCTCTCCTCCGTACGCCAATTCGCCGACGACCTCGCCGACTTCGACGGCGACCGCCTGGACCTGCTCATCAACAACGCCGGCGTCATGGCGCTGCCGTACCGCCTGACCGCCGACGGCTTCGAGATGCAGTTCGGTACGAACCACCTCGGCCACTTCGCCCTGACCGGCCTGCTGCTGCCGAGGCTCCTCAAGACCCCCGGCGCCCGCGTCGTCAGCGTCTCCAGCGGTTTCCACGCCCTGGCCAACGTCAACCTCGACGACCTCAACAGCGAGCGCCACTACCGCCGCTGGATCGCCTACGGCCGCTCCAAGAGCGCCAACCTCCTCTTCATCCACGAACTCTCCCGCCGCCTGACCGCCGCCGGCTCCCCCCTCCTCGCGGCCTCCGCCCACCCCGGCTACGCCGCCACCAACCTCCAGGCCACCGGCGTGAAAATGGAGGGCCGCAAAACCGCGGAGCGCGCGGTCGACCTGGCCAACCGCCTCATCGCCCAGCCCGCCGAAACCGGCGCCCTCCCCACCCTCTGCGCCGCCACCGCCCCCCACATGAAACCCGACGCCTTCATCGGCCCCCGCAACGCCCTCCGCGGCACCCCCGCCCCCTCCTTCCGCGCCCCCTGGACCACCAACAACACCACCTCCACCGCCCTGTGGACAGCCTCGGAACAACTCACGGGCGTGACCTACGATTTCCCCCCAAAGGCCGCCTGAACGCACCCCATCCGCCCTCCGGCCGCAAGTCACCACAACGCGCGGTACATCCCAATTCCCTTACACCAGAAGGAGTTTGACGCACCGCACCACCCCGTGCCACGGTAAAGCACACGCAAAGCGATGCCACACCAAGGCGAGGGGGCGCGTTGCCCCTGGCGCGCCATTTCTACGAGGTCGGCACCTCACTCACGGCGAATGCGAAGAACTCGGACGCGGCGGACGACGCCCTCAGGAACACGTTCGGCGGGGGCACCAAATGAGCAAAGAGGGCGCCGCGGAGAAGGTCTACGAATCCGGTATCGAACTGGTCCAACCCGGGCGGCAGACCCTACGAGTCTTGGGTGAATGGCGGTGCGTGTGAAGGACGACCGGTCCGCTGGAGTGGATGTGTGCGGGGAAGAGGAAACGGGCAGGGGCCGAGGCTCCGCCTTTTCGGGTGGCGCCTCCTGGGCGCGCGGGGGACGGATCGCGGCCCTGCTCACGCCCCTCGCGCTCACGGTCCTCACCGCCGCCTGGCTCTTCCTCGGCGCCACGCGGGCCCGCGAGATCACCATCTGGCTCGGCGTGGCCCTGCTCGCCGTCTCCGTGCTCGCCGTGGCCGCCACCGCACTGCGCGCCGGTGGCCGCTCACGGAGCCAGTCGTACGCACGCGCCGTCGCCGCCGTCCCGTCCGATCGCGGCGGAGCCGAGCGCCGCGTTCCCGGGCGCTTGGCTGGTACGCGCGGGTCCACGGCCCGCACCGCGGCGCTGCTCGTCACCGTCCCCACCCTGCTCGCCCTGTGGGCCGCGCTGGGCGCCGCCGAACCGCACCGCTCCGCCAGGACGGCCGCGCTCGCGGACGCCGACGCGGCGGTCACCGCACTCCCCATCGCCAGGATCGAGAACGAGTCCTCGGCGGGCAGCAGTTCGCGGGCCCGCGCCACGGCCGACTACACCGTCATGCTTCCCGCGGCCGAGCGCGGCGGCGCACCCGTCCCGGCCACGTTCACCGCGGACACCCTGCGCAAACAGGAGATCGGCAGCGAGCTCTACGTGGCCCACGCCCCCGGCCGCCCCGACCTCGGCGCGCTCGGGGACGACCAAAAGGCGGAGGTCGAGCGGCAGTTGGCGGGCCGCACCGTCGAGAGCGGCACGGCATGGCTGATCGGCGGCCTCTGGATCCTGGTCACCCTCGCCCTCCTCGTCGGCTGGTGGCTGCAGGACGGCAACCGCCGCCGCCCCCGCACCGTCGACCAGACCTGGTCGGCGCTCCGGGTCACCGTCAGCGGCCTGGGTACCCACACCGACGCCCCGCCCGTCGAAGGCACCGGCCCCGCCGCGGAGAAGAAGCGCCGCGAGAACACCCGCCGCTTCTCCTGCCTCCTCCTCGACGCCGAAGGCGCGGCGAGCTCCACTACTGCCCAGCCCCTCCCCTTCCGCGCCCGCCTCTCCCACGAGGCGGCGGCCCCCGCCCTCGCCGGCTCCCGCGGCTGGCTCCTGTGGCACCCGGACCACCGGCGCGGCCGGGACCTCCAGGCCTGCCTGGTCGCCGACAACGGCTGGCAACTCCCCGGCACCCTCCCCCTGCAGGCCGCCGGCCACCTCGCGGCCACCCGCCCCCACCCCGATCCCGCTCGCACGGCCCGCCTCCTCGACCCCGGTGCGCACTGGCCCTCCACAGCACCGAGGTCGCTCCTCGTCGGCCTCCTGGTGGCGCTGGCCGCCATGACCGCCCTGCTGCTCCTGCCCGACAACGGCCTCTGGCGCGTCTGGACCGCCCTCATCGGCGCGCTCGCCCCGGCCCTCGCCTTGGCCGCGCGAGCCCTGCGCTCCCGGTAGGCCGCGGCGATGCAGAACGCGCAAAAGCGTTGGGTGGCGGTGTTGTTGGGGGTGCTGGTTGTGGTGGGGGTGGGGTGGTATGTGATGCGGGAGGTGCCGGTGGGGAGTCGTACGGATGCGGGGGTGCAGCGGGGGGTGGATGCGGCGGTGGCTGGGGGGCCGGTGGTGTTGGCGGAGGTGACGGGGTTCGAGTGGGATCGGGTGCAGGTGTTTGCGTACGGCACCGGCGATGGGGAGATTTCCGCGGCGGTGGGGGACGCGGTCGAGTGGAAGGTGGCGGCGACGTCGTATTCGGGGCCGTCGTTGTGGGTGTTCAGCAAGGGTGGGGAGGTGGTGCGGGCGGTGCAGTTGGATGCCAATGTGCCCAAGGGGAAGGGCAGTTGGTCCAGTGGGGTGCGGGTCTCCGGTGGGTCCGGGCGGAATGTGGTGACGTTGGTGGAGTGAGCCCGGGCCGGGGGCCGGTCAGGGCATGCCCGAGCGGTCGAAGATGTCGCGGGCGCCGTCGTGGTCGATGTGGTGGGCGAGGGTGTTCAGGACCGCGCTGCCGGAGCGGAGATGGCCGTGGTGGAGGGAGCGGTGCGCGGCTCGCTCCAGCAGGTGCCACAGGACGGGGTTGGCGGTGAGGACCTTGGGGTCGAATTCGGCGCGGGCGCCGAGCGCGTCGATGAGGACGAGGCGGGGGGCCATGCCGTCGCTGCGGCGGATCAGGGTGAGCAGGTCGGTGCGGACGCGGCGGGTGCGCAGCAGGCCGCGGACGGCGAGCCAGTTCTCGCCCGCGCTCACCCGTGACGGGCAGAGGATCGCGAAGAGCACCAGCGCGACGGCGCTCCAGCAGGCGGCGCGGGGCGCGGCGAGGGTGCCGTTGCCGAAGTCGACCAGCAGCATGACGGCGAGCAGGCCGGACGTGCAGCAGGCCGCGGCACGCAGTTCGGCCGCCCAGCGCCGGTCGTGGGCCGTCGCGCCGCCGCACACCTGGGGAGCGGAGCCCAGGTGGTCCGACGGCGGTGTGCGGTGTGCTCGGTACGGCCGTGTGCCGGGTCGTGCCCCATGTCGCACATCGTGGCCCCCCTTCGTGGGCTCGCCGGGAAGATGCGGGTGGTGAGGGTGATGAGGATAAAGAGGGTGGGGAGGGTGATCGTCAGGATCGGGGGGTCTGGGCTGGGGGGAGTCGGGTCCCGGGTCTCGTCGCCGCGCCATGGCCGGGACGCTAGAACCGCGCCGCCGCGCTGACGCGGGCGTTGATGCCCCGCTGACGGGGCCGCGCCGAACCTTGATGCGACGCTGACGGCCGCCGCCGGCCCGTACCGGTTGTGCGCCCGCGGTACGCCCCTCGCGCGCCCGCCGTGCGCCCCCTCCTGCCCGGCCACCGGCCGCCGTCGGCCCCGGCCCTCGGACACCCGCGTCAAGAACGCGTGAAGATGCCCGGGTTGTGCGCCAAAGCACCGCCAAGAGCAGGCGCAGGCGGGCGCACCGGCCCGCACGCTGGGCTCGCCCTGCTCGCGGGGCACGCACAGCAGTTCAGGGCGCGCCCGGTCCCCCGGGCTCCCGTCACGGAGGTACGACGAAAGATGTCGATGGTGTCCAAGACCGAGTCCAGGGCCGAAGAGCCGCCTGATACCGGCATCGCGACCGCCCCCGGAACCGATTCCGCCCGCGCGTCCGCCCCCGCCCCCACGCCCGAGGCCGCCGCCGAGGAGCGGCACAAGCTGACCGCCCTGCAGGGCCTGGCCGCGCTGTCCCTGGACGCCATGGCCTCGGTCGCCTACGGCCCCGAGTCGATCGTGCTGGTGCTCGCCGCGGCGGGCGCGTACGGGCTGGGCTTCACCCTCCCCGTCACCCTCGCCATCGCCGCCCTGCTCGCGGTCCTGGTGGCCTCCTACCGCCAGGTGATCGCGGCCTTCCCCAACGGCGGCGGCTCCTACGCCGTGGCCAAGACGCACCTGGGCCGGCGCACCGCACTGGTCGCCGCGGCCTCCCTCATCCTCGACTACGTCCTGAACGTCGCCGTCTCCGTCACGGCCGGCGTCGCGGCCCTCACCTCCGCCTTCCCCTCGCTCTACGAGGACCGGATGTGGCTGTGCCTGGCGGTGCTGGTGCTGGTCACCGGCATCAATCTGCGCGGCATCGTCGACTCGGCGAAGGCGTTCATCGTGCCCACCGCCGTCTTCGTCGGCTCGATCCTCGCGATGATCGTGGTGGGCCTCCTGCGGGACGCCCCGGCCTCCACCGAGGCCGCCGCCGGCCACGCCTCCGTACTGGCCGAGAACGGCACCACCGTCGGCGCGCTGCTCCTGCTGAAGGCCTTCGCCGCCGGCTGCTCGGCGCTGACCGGCGTGGAGGCGGTGGCCAACGCCGTGCCCTCCTTCCGTGCCCCCGGCGTCAAGCGCGCCCGCCGCACCGAGGTGGCGCTGGGCGCTCTGCTCGGCGTCATGCTGATCGGCCTGTCGGTGCTCATCGGGCGCTTCGGCCTGCAGCCCGCCGAGGGCGTCACCGTCCTCTCCCAGCTCGCGGACGCCTCGCTCGGCCACAACTGGGCTTTCTACGTCGTCCAGTTCGCGACCATGATCCTGCTCGGGCTCGCCGCGAACACCTCCTTCGGCGGCCTCCCGGTCCTGATGAGCCTGCTGGCCCGGGACAACTACCTGCCGCACGTCTTCAGCCTGAAGGCCGACCGCCAGGTCCACCGGCACGGCGTCCTGGCGCTGGCCGCCGTCGCCGCCGCGCTGCTCGTCTTCTCCGGCGGCGACGTCAACACCCTGGTCCCGCTCTTCGCGATCGGCGTCTTCGTCGGCTTCACCATCTGCCAGGTGGGCATGGTCCGCCACTGGCGCCGCGAGCGCTCGGCGGGCTGGCGCGGCAAGGCCGCCCTCAACGGCTTCGGCGCCCTGCTCACCGGCGTCTCGGCGGTCGTGGTGACGGCCACGAAGTTCACCGAGGGCGCCTGGCTGATCGTCATCGCGCTGCCGCTGCTCGTGCTGGCCTTCGAGGCGGTGCACCGGGCGTACGGGCGCATCGGCGAGCGCCTCGGCCTGGGCCGGGTCCCCGAAGCCCCGCACCGCGACGACTCCCTGGTCGTGGTGCCCGTCTCGCACCTGTCCCGGCTGACCTGCGAGGCGCTGAACGCGGCCGTCTCCCTGGGCGACGAGGTGGTGGCGGTCACCGTCACCCACTGCGCCTCCCCCGAGGACCGGCAGGCAGCGGAGTCCCTGCGGCGCGACTGGGAGCTGTGGAACCCGGGCGTGGAACTGCTGGAACTCCCCTCCTCCACACGGACGGTGGGCCGCCCGGTCGCCGCGTACGTCCGCGATCTCGCGGGCCACCGGCCGCACACCCGCGTCACCGTCCTGATACCCGAGGTCGAACCCGCCCACCTGTGGCAGCGCCTGCTGCAGAACCAGCGCGGCGCGGTCGTCGCCCACGCGGTACGCCGCGACACCGACGCGGTGATCTGCCGCCTGCGCTTCCGCCTGTCGGCCCGGGAGGCCGCGCGGCCGGGCGGCGCGTGACGGGGTGACCCGTACGGGGCCCAGCGCACCCGCCTGCCGCTGTTGCGACGGTGAAGCGGCAGGCGGGCCCGTCCCCGGGGCCCCGGGGAGTGCCCCGGGTTGCCGCGCCCCGCGGCCCCGCCTAGCGTCGGGGCGTGACCAGCGAGAAGAGCGCGGCGGCCGGCCGCCGTATCGCGGACCGGCTCTCGGACGAGTCGCTGCGGGCGAACACCGGCCGCGACTGGAGCGGGTGGTTCGCGGTGCTGGACGCCGCCGGGGCCACCGGGCTCGGCCACACCGCCACCGCCAGGCTGCTCGTGGACGAGCACGGCGTCGGCGGCTGGTACGCCCAGTCCATCACCGTCGGGTACGAGCAGGAGCGCGGCCTGCGCGAGGTCGGGCAGACCTGCGACGGCGACTACCAGGCGAGCGGCAACAAGACCGTGAACGCCTCGGCGGCGCGGGTCGTCGACGCCTTCGTCGACCCGTCCGTACGCCAACGCTGGCTGCCTGCGCGGCAGTTCGGGACGCTCTCCGTACGCACCCACCGCCCCGGCAAGTCGCTCACCGCGGACTTCACGGACGCGGCGGGCGGCACCGGCCGGGTGTCGGTCTACCTCACGGTGAAGTCCCCGGACAAGACACAGATCTCGCTCTCCCACACCAAGCTGCCCGACGCCGAGGCGGTGGTCGCATGCAAGGCGCTGTGGAAGGAACGGCTGGGCGCGCTGAAGACGCTGCTCGAAGCCGGCTGAGCGGCAGGACGGTCCGGGGCCGGGCGACCGGGCGACCGGGGATGGCACGCGCCTCCCCCCTCCGATGGCGCTCTTGTCCCCGCCCCGGCCCGGACACAGACTCACCCCATGCCCACATCACCGAACCCGTACGACCTCGACCGCGAACTGGCGGACCTCCAGGGCGCTTCCGACGAACAGCGGGCGGGCGCCACCCCGTACCGCGAGCACCCCTTGCGCCGGCCCGCCCACCCCCTGGTCGCGGTCGGCGTCTTACGCGACCCGGAGGCCGTGGAGGCGACAGGGCCGGTCTTCGGGCCCGCCGACGTCGCCCCGCTGGACCACGACCTGACCCGGCAGCACACGGGCGAGGCGTCCGGTGAGCGGATATCCGTGTCCGGAAGGCTGCTGGACAGCCGGGGACGGCCGGTGGCCGGACAGCTCATCGAGGTGTGGCAGGCCAACGCGTCCGGGCGCTACGCCCATCAGGGCGACCGGCACCCGGCCCCGCTCGACCCGCACTTCACCGGCTACGGGCGGCTGCTGACCGACGCCGCGGGCCGCTACCGCCTGATCACCGTCAAGCCGGGTCCGTACCCGCTCGGCGGTCCCGGCGACGGCTGGCGGGCCGCGCACATCCACTTCTCCGTCTTCGGCACCGCCTTCACCCAGCGCCTGGTGACCCAGATGTACTTCCAGGGCGACCCGCTGCTCGCCCACGACTCGGTCCCGCACGCCGTCGCGGACCCCGCCGCACGGCAGCGCCTGGTGGCCGCGTACGACCCCGCGCTCTCCCGGCCCGAGGACTCCACCTCCGGCTACCGCTGGGACATCGTCGTGGACGGCCCGTCCGCCACCTGGCGCGAAGCGTCCGCGGCGTTCGAGGACTTCGAGGAGTTCAAGGGGGGCGCCCGGTGACGGCCACGCACCCGGGCCCCACGCCCTCCCAGACCGTCGGCCCCTTCTTCGGGCTCGCGCTGCCCTTCCCCGGCGGCGGCGAGGTGGCCCCGCCCGGCCACCCGGACACGATCACCTTGCACGGCCAGGTCCTGGACGGCGCCCAAGAGCCCGTACCCGACGCCCTGTTGGAGTTCTGGCAGGCCGCTCCGGACGGCTCGCTCGCCGGTGCGCCCGGCTCCATGCGGCGCAACGCGGCCGACGGCTCGGCGGCCGGCCGAAACGGCGTGGACTTCACCGGATTCGCCCGCGTCGCCACCGACGCCGACGGCCACTACACCCTGCGCACCCTGCCACCGGGCGCGCCCACCGTCCCCTACCTCGGCGTCTGCGTCTTCGCGCGCGGGCTGACCCGCCACCTCTTCACCCGCGTGTACTTCCCGGGCGGCGGCCGGGACGCCCTGCTCGCCGGGCTGCCCGAGGAGCGCCGCACAACGCTCGTGGCACGGCGGGAGGACGGCGCGGCGGCGGGCGTGTACCGGTTCGACGTACGGCTCCAGGGCAGCGGCGAGACGGTGTTCCTGGCCTTCGAGTGAGACGGGCCCGGGCGGGTGAGGGCCGCCGGTGGGTGCGCCGGGCACCCGAGCGCCCGGCCGCCCGGCGCACCCGCCCCACCCCGCCCCGCCTCACATCCGCGCGGCCGCCGCCTTGATGGCCTCGCGGATACGGAAGTACGTACCGCAGCGGCAGACGTTCTCGATCGCGTCGATCTCGGCGTCGGTGGGGTTCTTGGTCCGCTTGAGCAGGGCGACCGCGGCCATGATCTGGCCGGGCTGGCAGTAACCGCACTGGGCGACGTCCTGCTCCAGCCAGGCCTCCTGGACCGGGTGCAGCTTCTCGCCGTCGGCCAGGCCCTCGATGGTGGTGACCTCCTTGCCGACGGCGTCGGCGACGGGGACCACGCACGGGTTGACGGCCTCGCCGTCCAGGTGGCTGGTGCACGCCTTGCAGACGTCGATGCCGCAGCCGTACTTCGGGCCGCGGATGCCCAGCAGGTCGCGCAGCACCCACAGCAGGGGCAGGTCCGCCGGGGCGTCGACCGTGACGGGCTTCCCGTTCACGGTAAAGGTGTGTTGGGGCAACGGAACTCCTCGGGCTCCTCGGGCAGGCGGCAGGGGTAAGGGGCGCACTCAGCGCGGGAACGGTTCGAAGTCGACCTCGAAGTTGACGGGGAAGCTGCGCGGCCGGGTGCCGGTCGCCCGCGCGTACGCGTTCCCGATCGCGCCCACCGCCGCGGGCACCCCCAGCTCCCCCACCCCACCGGGCCGCCCGCTGGAGGGCAGCACGTCGATGCGTACCTCGCGCGGCGCGTTCTTCTGGCGCGCGTAGTGGAACTGGGAGTAACTGCCCTCCAGGGGAAGGCCCTTGTCGAAGTGCAGCCCGGCGCTCAGCGTGGTGGAGATCGCGTCCGTCAGCCCGCCGAGCATCTGTGCCTCGATGCCGCGCGGGTTGATCGCCCGGCCGACGTCGACCGCGATCACCGCCTTGGTCACCCGCGGCGCCTTGGGGTCACGGGCGTCGATCTCGACCAGGCAGGCCGTACAGGACTTGTACTCCGCGTGGAACCCGACGCCCTGCGCGTATCCCTTGGGCATCTCGCGCCCCCACTGCCCCGCCTTGGCGACGTGGTCGAGCACCGCCCGCTGCCCCTCGTCCTTGAGGAAGACCCGCCGGAAGTGCACCGGGTCCATCCGCAGCCGCGCGGCCAGTTCGTCGGCGAACATCTCCTCCGCGCCCCGGGCCGCGGCCGAGTAGACCGAGCGCCAGGAGCCGGTGTGCATCCGCAGCGGGACCTCGTGCAGGGACTGGTGGGCGAGGCCGAAGGAGTACGGGGAGCGCACCGTCAGCCCGAACATCACCTGCCCGAACGCCATGTTGCCGCCGGGCAGCTGGGTGATCCCGGCGCTGATCGCGTCGCCGATCCCGTGCCCGAAGTCGGTCTCGACACAGGCCATCCGGTGCTCGTAGCTGAACACCGCGCCCGCGGCGAACACCGCGCGCAGCTTGTGGTGGCTGGGCGGGCGCATCCGGCCGTGGCGCATGTCGTCGATACGGGACCACATCAGCCGCACCGGCCGCCCGACCGCCTTGGAGACGAGGGCCGCCTCGACGGCCGCGTCGAAGAACAGCCGCCGCCCGAAGGAGCCGCCCGCCTGGACGACATGGAAGTCGACCTTGTGCGCGGGCAGTCCGATCGCCTTGGCGACCTCGTCGCGCGCGATGATCGGCGACTGCGCGGCGGTCCAGATCGTGGCGCGGTCGGCCCGTACGTCGGCGACCGCGCTGTTGGTCTCCAGCGGGGCGTGGCTGACGGGCGCGAAGTCGAACTCGGCGTCCAGGTGCGGACGCAGCAGGGCCGGGAGGAAGGAGCCGGTCGCCGCCCGCAGCCGCTTGCGGATGCCGTCGTCGGACAGGTCGTCGATGGTCCCCTTGCCCCACTCCACCTGAAGGGCGTTCTTCCCGGCGAGCGCCTGCCCGAAGGTCTCGGCGACGACGGCGACGCCGCTGGGGACGACCGCCAGGTCCAGGACGCCGGGCAGGGCGCGTACCGCGGCCTCGTTCTTGACCTTGCGCACGGTGCCGTTGACGGTGGGCGGCCGCCGGATCATGGCCGGTTTCGCCCCCGGCACGTCCAGGTCGAGGGTGTACTGCTGCTGGCCGGTGACCATCGCGCGGGCGTCGATCCGGCCGGTGGGCCTGCCCACGAGACGGTGCTCGGCCTCGGGCTTGGCGAGGGCGTCGGCCCGGCGGGTGGCGTCCTGCACGTCCTTGGCGTCCGGCTTGGCGTGCTGGGGGGACCTGACCCCTGCTTCTCCCGCTGCCTTCAGGCCGCGCGTACCGGGCGCGGCCGCTGCCGCCGCCAGGGACCCGTACGAGGCGCTGCGGCCGTCCGGCCCGATCACCGCTCCGTCGCGGGTGGACACCCCCTCGGCGCCCACCTTCCACTCCCGTACAGCGGCCGCGATCAGCCGGGTGCGGGCCGCGGCGGCGACCGCGCGTACGGGGTCGTACAGCGAGCGCACCGCGTTCGAGCTGCCGGTGAACTGGTTGAACAGCAGCTCGGGCCGGGCGCCCTCCAGCTCGACGCGCACGTTGGCCAGGGGCGTGTCCAGCTCCTCGGCGATCAGCATGGCGACCGCGGTGGTCAGGCCCTGGCCGACCTCCGCCCTGGGCAGCCGGAAGCGCACCGTGCCGTCCTCGGCGACCTGAAGCACCAGCATGTGCGCGGTCGGCAGGCCCGCGACGATCAGTACGTCACCGAGGTCGGGCAGCGACAGCAGCTCGGCCCCGTCCGCTGCCGGGGCCGCCACCGCCTCGGTGGCGGGGCCGAGTTCATCGGCCCCGACCCTGGCGGCGAGGGCCAGCGTCGGGGCGGCGACCAGAAAGGTGAGAATCCGCCGCCGGCCGATCCCGGGGGCGGGATCGGGGCCGGGGCCGGGATCGGGATCGGGATCGGGGCCGGTGGCGGGAGCGCTACCGGGCTCGGCACCCGGCCCCCCTTCGCCGTCCCGCCGTCTCTCGTCCGCGCTACTACAACTCGGCTTTGCCATGGAGTCCGCTCCGCTGTCGGTGTCGGTGCCACATCCTGACCGCGCTCACCAGCAGCACGGTAGTGAACAATCCGGTCGGCTGTACGACGCCGACGCTTCGGTGGCCGGGATCACCATGACGCACCCACCCACCCCGGACGCCACGAACACGCACACCCCATCGGCCACTTCTACGCCCCGTCCGGCCTCGCACATCCCCACCCGGCCGCGCCCGGCCACACCCGGCTCCACCGAGCCTCGCGCAGCTGCTCCCGGCCTCACCCAGCGAGCCGTCCGCCGAGGAACGCGCCCAGCCGGCGAGTGAGCCGCCCCGCCCCCGGCCGCCCGGCCCTCTCACATCCCCAGCAGCGCAGGCGCGTTGAGGTCCAGTACGGACCGGGCGTCCTCGCCCGGCAGCGCGTCCTGCACGTAGGACACGGCCTCGCGGAAGGCCTCGCCGCTCTGGTACGGGAAGTCCGTGCCGAGCAGCAGCCGGTCGGCGCCGAAGGAGTCGGCGGCGGCGCGCAGCGCGGGCAGGTGGCCGTGCGCGACGGTGTCGTACCACATGCGGCGCGCCGCCAGGGCGGGCCGCTCAGGGGTGCCGGGTGCCTCGTGCCCGTACTGGCGGTCCAGGCGTCCCAGCAGCATCGGCAGCGCGCCGCCCAGGTGCGAGTTGATGATCCTCAGGCGGGGGTAGCGGCCGGGAATCCCGGCCAGGATGAGCTGCACGGCCGCGATGGTGTCCTCGACCGGCGCACCGACCATCCACCGCATCCGGTGCTCGGCGATCATCGGCGTGCCCGCCGCGCAGCCGGACGGGTGGAGGTACAGAACGCTCCCCCGCCGCTCCAGCTCCGCGAAGACCGGAGCGAACGCCTCGTCCGCGAGCGAACCGCCCAGCACATCGGTGGTGACGGCCGCCCCCACCATGCCCAACTCGTCCATCCCGCGCGCCAGTTCCGCCAGCGAGGCGTCGATGTGCGGCAGCGGCAGCGCCACGAAGGCGGCGAACCGGTCGGGGGGCTGCCGCGCCCGCGCCAGCTCGGCGTACAGGTCGTTGATGTGGCGCGCGGCGTGCACCGCGTGCTTCTCATCGGCGAAGTGCGGCACCTGCGGCGTGGCCGACAGCACCTGCCGGCCGATGCCCGCCGAGTCCATCAGATCCAGCCGCGCCCGCAGCTCCCCCTCCGCGGCCCCCGCGCCCATGCCCCGGTGCGCGGAGGTGTCCCCCCGCCCGAAGGACTCCAGCAGGTCCAGGTACTTCGGGGTCCACAGGTGGGCGTGTACGTCGATGCGCATGGACCGGCTCCCAGGGTGACGGGCGGGTGCGGGCCGCCGCCCCCACCGAGTTCAGGACACACGTACGGTACGTACGCCCCGGCCATCGCACCCCAGATCAAGCCACTGCGCCGCGGCCAGTCCGTCCGCAACGGCTAGATCAGCTCATCCGCCAGCAGATCCATCATCAGCCCGTCCGCCCACCGGCCGGTCCGGTGGTCGCGCCCGTACGCGCGCATGACGCCCACCGGCTTGAACCCCACCTTCTCGTACGAGCGGATCGCCGCCGCGTTGGCCGCGGCGGGGTCGATGGTCAGCCGGTGGTGGCCGCGCTCCTGGATCAGCCAGCGCGCCAGGGTCCGTACGGCGTCGGTCCCCAGCCCCCGCCCGTGGTACGCGGCCGACACGAACACATCGATGCTCGCGTGCCGGTAATCGGGGTCCTCCTCCTCGTCGAACTGGATCGCCCCGATCACCTCCCCCTCGAACTCAATGGCCAGCATGTCCTCGTAGTCCTCCGGCGGCGCCCACCAAGCGGCCACCTCGGGCTCCCTGACGATCCCGTCGAGCCTTGGCACGTCGGCCTGCCCGGCCGCCCTCAACTCGACGTACGTTCCGCGCAGTTGAATTCCCACGCCACCATTCTCCCCCGGGCCGGGCCGCCCTGCTCCCGCACCCCGCTCACGGAGTGTTGATATTGATCACAGCCCAGGCCCCGGCGAAGTCCTTCACCTGAAGCCAGGTCCGCCCCGCCTTGCTCCCCTTGCATCGGATATACACCTTCGCCTCGCTCTTCCCCTCCCGCACCGCCTCATAATTCTTCGCGTCATTCACACACGCCCGATCCACGAAGACGTAATTCTCGTCCTTGGCGAAATCAGCGAAAATCTCGGCGCACGGCACACGCCAGGGGTTCACCCGCATCTCCGGCGCCGCCAGCATGCACGCCTTCGCCGCGTTCCGCTCGGCCATCGCCCGCGCGAACTCCTGCGCCGCCCCGACGGGCCCCGGCGGCGGAGGCGGCGTCTCCACGGTCGGCCCACCACTGGGCGGCCCCACCTCCGGCGAAGCGGAAGCCGATGCCTCAGCCGATCCCGAGGCGGAAGCCGAGGCCGAAGCGGAAGCCGAGGCCGGAGCTGAAGCCCGCCCCGCCCCCTCCCCCTTCGGGCCGGCCTTCCCCTCCGCCGAAGAGGAACCATCACACCCGGCAACACACAGCACCGCGACGGCAACCGCCGCAGCCCCCCACACTCTCTTCATGATCACGTCATCACCCTAGCCCGCCCCACCCCCGAGCGAACGGGCCCCCAGCCCCTGCCAGAGGCGCCTGACACCCATGAAAGGTGACCGGCCACCTCCCCTCGACGACCAACTCGCCGCCCTGCGCACAGCGCTCTCCCGCAACGACGTACTCCTGGAGGTCCTGAGCCGGACAGCGACGATGCAACTCCCCGGCTGGTACGTCACGTCCGGGTGCCTCTTCCAGACGATCCGGAACGTCGTCACACACCGCCCGCCGACCCACGGCATCAAGGACTACGACGTCTTCTCCTTCGACGACACCGATCTGTCCTGGAAAGCCGAGGACGCGGTCATCACCACAGGAAGCGAAATCTTCCGCGGCCTCCCCGCCCAGGTCGAAATCCGCAACGAAGCCCGGGTCCACCTCTGGTACGAGCAGAAATTCGGAGCCCCCTGCACCCCGCACACCTCCACGGAGTCGGCCATCGACCGCTTCGCCGCAACAACCTGCTGCCTGGGCATCCGCCTCAAACCCGACGGCCAGTGGCGCGTCTATGCGCCGCACGGCCTCTCCGACATCTTCAACCTCGTCATACGTCCCAACCCGGTCCTCGCCCCCGGCACGTCTACGAGACGAAAACCGCCCGCTGGAAACAGCAGTGGCCCGAACTCACCGTCCTCGACTGGCCATCACCCCCCTGACCCCGACCGGCGCTCCACCTCACACCACACCGTCTTGCCGACGCTCCGCTCACACACGCCCCACCGCACCGAGAACTCCCGCACCAGAAACAGCCCGCGGCCGTACGCGTCCTCCGGCCCCGCCTCACGCGGACACGGCAACCGCTCGCCGCGCGCGTCGGTCACGGCGATCCGCAGCACCGACTCGGTGAGCGTGATCCGTACGCGCACGAGGCGGCCACGCACACCCCCGTGCAGAATCGCGTTCGTCATCAACTCCGACAGCAACAGCCGTGCCTCACTGATCAGTTGCTCGCACCCCCACTCCCCGACGAGCCGCGCGGCCCGACGCCGGGCCAGACCGACGCTCTTCAAGTGCGGGGTGTAGTCGAGCACGTCCTCGTGAAGGACGACTTCCGCCGGGTCATGTGGGGCGATCATCATCGGCCACCTCCGGGTCAGGACAGCGCACACCACTGCACCAACTGGCGCCGCTGCGCGAGTAGTTCATCACGGACAGTAGACACCGAACCGCACTCGATTCAATTCGACTCAGGAAACTTTCACTCTAGCGAGTTGCGTACGCACCGTGACCAACCGCAGACTGAGCGCCTCCCGAGGAGGATGGGCGGCATGGAACGGAACCAGTCAGCACCGGGCAGCACGGCCTCGACCGTGTTGGGACGAAGGCTCGGAGGGGAACTCCACCGGCTACGCACGGCAGTTGGCCTGACGCAGGGCCATGCGGCGAAAGCTCTCAGCGCCTCCACCGGCAAGGTGGCCAAGATGGAGAGCGGCTCGGTCCCCATCCGCGACCCTGACATCCGCGCACTGTGCGATCTCTACGAAGCGACGGCGCCGGAAGTGGTGGGCCCTCTTCTGGAACTGGCCCGGCTGGATCGCGAACGGCGTAAGGCCAAAGGCTGGTGGCACAGCTACCCGTTCCACGGCACCATGAAGGAATACGTCCCCCTGGAACAGGCCGCCACCGCCGTCAAGACGTGGCAGATCATGTACGTACCGGGGCTTCTGCAGACCGCGGATTACGTCCGCGCCATCCGCAAGACTGCCAACCGTGGTGAACGTCATGACGAGGACGAGAAATTCGTATCAGGGCGGCTGGAACGACAGCGGCTCCTACGCGGCCCCTCCCCACTGCGCCTGTCCGCAGTGATCCATGAAGCCGCCCTGCGTCACAACCTCGGCGATGAGGACATCATGCGTGGGCAGTTGGACCATCTCCGCCGCATCGGCCGCGAACCGAACGTCAAGATCCAGGTCTATCCTTTCAGCGCGGGTGTAACCTCCGGCCTTGCCGCCGCCTGCAACGTGATCTCCTTCGCCGAGCCCGGCGCACTGGACGTGGTCTACGTGGAAATCCCCTTCGCTTCGCGCTGGACCGAGGGAGGCGAAGCAGCGAAGCAGTACGTGCGACTCTACGAAGATCTGGCCGAGCAAGCACTGGACGAGGCGGATTCCCAGTCGTTCATTGCCGCCATCGCCAAGGAACTCTGAATGCCCCAGACGTTCATCTATCACAAGTCCAGCTACAGCGGCCCCAACGACGAGTGCGTCGAGGTGGCCACCAACACCCCCGACACCGTCGCCGTACGCGACTCCAAAGACCCCGACGGACCGATACTCCGGCTCGGACCGGGCGCCTGGGCAGCGTTCCGCAACGCCGTCGCCCAGGGCCGGTTCGGGCGCTGAGGGAGTGGGGCGGCGGGTGGGCGGCGGGGCCTTTGGGGCGTGCCCGGGCGCCGGGTTCGGGGTGGATGATCTTGTGCGTTGACAGTGGGGCGGGTGGCTGGTTCTAATGAGGGTGTGCGGCGTGACGTCGGCCAAAGAGCAGTGGGCCGGCCGGCAGTCGGGCCAGCACCTCATTCAAGGGATCAGGCCTTGAACTCACACTTCGCGCTACGTACTTGACGCCTTTCGCGCGTCCTTGAGTACGTCCACGCCTCGTACGCAACAGCCCTGCGCAGAGCGCCCCGTGCGGCGCCGCGTCGAGTGCTGTCCTCCATCACCACATCACCGCGGCCCGGTCGCGGGCCCACACGTTCCTGGAGAGACGACTCCGCATGCCCCCATCCGTTAATTCCGCCAGTACCGCCAATCCCGCCAATCCCGCCAGGTCCGCCAGTACCGCCAGGTCCGCCAGGTCCTTCAATCAATCGGTCATTGATGAATTCCGGGCCAACGGCGGGAAAGTCGGTGGCCCCTTCGAGGGCGGCGACCTTCTGCTGTTGACCACCACCGGCGCGAAGTCCGGCAAGCAGAGCACCACTCCGCTCGGATACGTGCGCGACGGCGAGCGGCTGCTGGTCGTCGGGTCCAACATGGGCGGACCCCGCCATCCGGACTGGTACCACAACCTGCTCGCCCGCCCCATCGTGCACGTGGAGATCGGAACCGAGACGTTCGAGGCGATCGCGGTGCCCGCCGAGGGCGAGCGGCGCGAGCGGCTGTTCGCGCAGATGGTGCAGGCGGTGCCGGGCTACGGCGACTACCAGGCGCGGACCGAACGGGTGCTGCCGGTGGTGGTGCTGGAACGGCCCGCGCACGAGGCCGAGGCGCCGGCCGAGATCAGCAGCCTGGCGGACAAGCTGCTGTCGATCCACATCTGGCTGCGCGGTCAGCTGCGGCACGTACGCGAGGAGACGGAGGCCCACTTCGCCGCGCGGGCGGCCCACCAGGGTCCGGGGCTGCCGCCGGCGCCGGGCCTGGGCCTGCAGATCCGGCAGCACTGCCTGGCCTTCTGCGACACCCTGACGTTCCATCACACCAGCGAGGACGACCACCTGTTCCCGGGGATCGCGCGCTACCACCCCCAACTGGCGGACGTCTTCGCGCGGTTGCGCACCGAGCACCACAAGGTCGCGGGCATCAAGGAGGGGCTGATCGCGCTGCTGGCGGACGTCGGCGACGCCGAACCCGAGCGCTTCCGGGCCGAGCTGGAGCGGATGTCGCAGGAGCTGACGGCGCATCTGGACTACGAGGAGGAGTGGCTGCTGCCCGTCCTCGCGGAGGTCCCCTGGCCGCCGGGCCCGCCGGCGCCCGCCGCGGGGGCCGGCAGCGCCACCGCCTGACGGCGCAGCGGGTGGGGCGGCCCCACGACGAGGGCCGCCCCCCGGTCAGTCCAGAGCGGCCACCAGTTCGGCTATCGCGTCGAACGGCCGGTACGCGGCGAGTTCGTCGCTCAGGGCGCGGGCACGGGCACGGTACGCGGGCTCGTCGAGCACCCGGCCGACCGCCGCGCCGACCTCGTCCTCGGTGGGGCACGCGGTGCGCAGATCGACGCCGGCGCCGCTCCACTGCACCCGCGCCGCGACCTCGGGCTTGTCCTCACTGGCGCCGCCGACGACCAGCGGTACGCCGTGGCGCAGCGCGGTGTGCACCCCGCCGTAGCCGCCGTTGCTGACCAGCACGTCCGCGTGCGGCAGCAGCCGGTCGAAGGGAACGTACCCCGCGGCCCTGACGTTCGCGGGCAGTTCGCCGATCAGCGCGGTCAGGGCCTGCGGGCCGTCGCGGCGGGCGGTGGCGGCCACCACCAGGACGTCGCGGTCGGCCAGCGCTCGTACGGTGGGGACCACCAGCTCGGAGAGGTCGTCGTTGGCGACGGTGCCCTGGGTGACCACCACGACCGGGCGGCCGTCCTTCAACTCGGGCCACCAGGCGGGCAGTTCGTCGCGCGCGCCGACCGGGTTCGGCAGCGCGCCGATGTAGCGGAACGAGGCGGGGGCGTCGCTGCGCGGGTACTCGAAGCCGGGCACGGTCAGCTGGAGGTAGTGGTCGGGCAGGGTGACCGCCAGGTCGCCGCCGTGTCCCGGGGGCAGGGTGATGCCGATGCGCGCGAAGACCTCGGCGGCATGGCGCCGCAGCGGCTCGGCGCGCTGTACGGCCTCGGCGTTCAGCGCCCGGTTGCGGGCCCGGCCCTCCTCGTCGCTGCGCGGCGGCAGCGTGAGCCCGAACGGCGCGGTGTCCACGCTGTGGAACAGCGGCAGGGTCACGCCGACGCCGATCACGGCCGGGCGCTCGGCGCGCGGCCGGGCCAGCGCGAGCGCCAGCGCGCCCTGGAAGAAGCTGTCGCTGAAGACGGCGGTGGCGGGGAACTCGGCCAGCAGCGCGTCCAGGGCGGCGTACTGCGCGGGCACGGGGTCGGTGAAGATGTGCCGGACGTCGAAGGCGAGCCGCGCCGGACCGGCCGGGACCAGTGCGCGCTCGGGGAAGTGCTCGTCCAGCTTGCGGTCGTCGAAGTCGGCCTCGTCCGGCAGCGGTACGAAGCGCGCGCCGACGGCCTCGGCTTCCCCGGCGAACCGGGAGCCGCCGAGGAAGGCCACCTCGTGGCCGCGGGCGACCAGGTCGGCGGTGATGGCGAGCAGTGGCGCGGTGTGCCCGTGCGCGGGCACGGCGGCGGTGATGATCCTGGACATAGGAGACCCCCCGGTCGTGGTGAACGTGCGGTCCGGGCGCCCGGCCCGGACATGTGGTCCAGACCAGACCCTAGCGGACGATCTTCGCGCGTCGTCCTGCGACTTGGGGGCCTCCGGGGCAGGCCCGCGCCCCTCAGGGGCAGCACTTCGTGCCCCTGAGGGGCGCGGGGAACTGCGCGACCGGCCACGACGCACTGCGGTCGACGCACCGCAGTGCAGAGACCGCACCCCGGCCCAGCATCAGACGCTCACCACCCGCTCCACGAGCAGCTCGCGGTAGCGCCGCAGCGCGGCAGGGCTGTTCCACGTGAGGAGTCCGGTCACCCGGCCCCGGTGGCGGTAGAGGACGGCGAAGCGCTCGTCCTCGATCGCGCCCTCGGCCACCTGAGCCTCGGCGCCGGGCGGGATCAAGCCGTGGACCTGGATCCGGGCGCCGAACTGGTCGGTCCAGTAGTACGGCAGGGGTGCGTACGCCTCGTCGGCGCCGAGCAGGTTGCGGGCCGCGGTGACGGCCTGCTGGGCGGCGTTCGTACGGTGCTCCAGGCGCAGGCGTGTGCCGTAGCGCGGGTGGGGCCAGCTCGCCGCGTCGCCTGCGGCGAAGACGCCGGGCGCGGCGCGGCAGCGGTCGTCGCAGTGGATGCCGTCGCCGAGCGGGAGCCCGGAGCCGGCCAGCCAGTCGGTGGCCGGGCGGGACCCGATGGCGACCACGACCACGTCGGCGTCCAGCGCCGTACCGTCCTCCAGCCCGACGGCGGTGACCCGCCCGTCGCTCCCGGTCAGGCAGGTGACGCCGACGCCCGTTCGCAGCTTCACCCCGCGGCTGCGGTGCAGCGCCGCCAGGCGAGCGCCGACCGCCGCGCCGAGCCGGTGTTCCATCGGCCCGCCGGACGGCCCGACGAGCGTGACATCGGCGCCCGACTCCCGTGCGGTGGCGGCTATTTCCGATCCCAGGACCCCTGCGCCGACCACTACGGTGCGCGGCCCGTCCCGCAGCCGCTCCCGCAGTGCGAGGGCGTCGTCGAGGGTGTGCAGGACGTGGACGCCGGCCAGGTCGTGTCCGAAGGGCAGGCGGCGCGGGGTCAGCCCGGTGGCCAGGATCAGGGCGTCGAAGCCGACGCGGTCCGGGCCGAGTTCGACAGCGCGGCGGGCGAGGTCGAGCCCGGTGGCCGCGCGGCCCAGGCGCAGGTCGATGTCCAGGCCCGCGTAGTGCTCGGCCGGGCGCAGGGTGGGGCGGTCCGGTAACCATCCGCCGGACAGGACCTGTTTGGACAGCGGTGGCCTGTCGTACGGGAGCAGGGCCTCGGCGCCGATGAGGGTGAGCGCGCCCGCGTACCCCTCCTGGCGGAGGGTCTCGGCCGCCGTGAGCCCGGCGGCCGACGCCCCCACGACCACGACGCGTTCGGGCCGGGTCACTGTTCGGTGAGGGTGATGGCCAGAGCCGGGCAGACGCGGGCGGCCCGGCGTACGGACTCCTGCTCCCCCTGTTCCAAGGCGCTCTCGCGCAGCAGGACGACCATGCCGTCCTCCTCGCGCTGGTCGAAGAACTCGGGCGCGTGCATCACGCACTGGCCCGAGGCCACACAGATCTCGTCGTCGGCTGCGATACGCATATCGATCAACTCCTCCCGAAGGGGCGGGTCAGGACCAGGTCACGGGCAGGGACAGCAGCCCGTACAGGGGCTCTCCGTTCTTGAAGGGGATCTCCTCCAGCGGCACCGCGGGCCGCAGTCCGGGGATCCGCCGCAGCAGGGTGGCGTAGACGACCTGCAGCTCGATACGGGCCAGCGGCTGGCCCAGACACTGGTGCGGCCCGAACCCGAAGGTGACGTGGTGGCCCGCGTCGCGCCGGATCTGCAGCTCTGCGGGGTCGGGGAAGACGTCGGGGTCGTGGTTGGCCGAGGCGGTCAGCGCGACGAGGGCCTCGCCTGCGCGGATGAGCTGCCCGCCGATCTCCAGATCCTCGGCGGCCACCCGGACCGTGACGTACTCGGCGATGGACAGATAGCGCAGCAGTTCCTCGACGGCGCCGGGGGCCAGGTCGGGGTTCTCCCGCAGGGCGGCGGCCTGTTCGGGATGCTGCAGCAGGGCGAGGGTGCCCAGCGAGATCATGTTGGCGGTGGTCTCGTGCCCGGCGATCAGCAACAGGCGGGTGGTGGCCAGGAGTTGGTCGCGGTCGAGCCGTCCGGCGCGCTGCTGCTCGACCAGGTGGCTGATGATGTCGTCGCCGGGGGTGCGCTCCTTCACGGTGACGAGCCGGTCGAGGTAGCCGTCCAGTGCGTTCAGCGCGGCGCTCTTCTCCTCGCCCGACGCATCCAGCGAGATCAGGGTGCGGGTCCAGCCGTTGAAGGAGCGCTGGTCCTCCTCCGGTACGCCGAGCAGCCAGCAGATCACCGTGGAGGGGACCGGCAGCGCCAGCGCCTTGACCAGGTCCACGGGCCGGGGCCCGGCGAGGATGCGGTCGATGTGCTCGTCCACCAGGTGCTGGATGGCGGGCCGCAGCGCCTCCATCTTCTTGACCATGAACTCCCGGGTCACCGTGCGCCGCAGCGCGGTGTGCACGGGGGCGTCGGTACGGATGAAGCCCTGGCCCGGGCCGGACGTCCCCCGCTGCTCGACGACCGATTTGCGCAGCGCGCGGGCCGCCGGGGTGACGGTGGGGAAGTTCGGGTGCATGCCGTCGGAGCTGACCCGCGGGTCGCGCAGCACCGCGCGCACGTCGTCGTACCCGGTGATCAGCCATACGTGGCTGCCGTCCCACAACTGGGCGCGGGTGACCGGCGTGTGGTCCCGCAGCCCCTCGTACTCGGGCGGCGGGGTGAAGGGGCAGGCCGCGGACCTGGGGATGGGGAAGGTGAGGGTTTCCGGCTGGAGTTGCGTCATCACACACCTCTGTCGAGAGCGGGAGAACGGGCCGAACCAAGAAAACGAGGAGGGCTCCTCGCTTACCTTTCGACGGTAGCACGAAGCGAGGAAGCCTCCTCGTTTTTTTCGGAGATGGGTACGGTGGGGGCATGAACGCGCCACAGGACCAGCAGCCCACACTGCGCCGCGACGCCCGGCGCAACCGGGAGAAACTGGTGGAGGCCGCCCGGGCCGTCTTCGCCGAGCAGGGGCTGGGCGCCTCGCTCAACGAGATCGCGCGCCGGGCCGGCGTCGGCAATGTCACCCTCTACCGGCACTTCCCCACCCGGGAGGCGCTGGCGGAGGCGGCGGTGGCACAGACCGCCGCGGAGATCAGCCACTTCGTCGAGGAGTCGCTGACCGCCGAGGACGCCTGGGGCGCGCTGGTGACGTACGTGGAGCAGCTGTGCGACCTGGTCGCCACCGACCGCGGAATCAACGACCTGATGGTGATCGGCGTACCGGCCTCGCCCTCCCTGGAAGCCATAAGGGACCGCAACCGCGAAATGATCCGCGTCCTGGTGCGCCGCGCCAAGGCCCAGGGCCGTCTGCGGGCCGATGTCGCCGCCGAGGACTTCATGTTCATCATGGCGACACTGAGCAGGACGGTGCCCGCCTCCGAGGCCGTGGCCCCGGGGACCTGGCGCCGCCACCTTTCCATCCTGCTGGACGCCTTCCGTACCGGCGAGCGCAGGACGCCGCCCGGGACTCCGCTCGACGCCGATCAGCTGACCCGCGCGGTCAAGGGAGTCGGCTTCGCGAAGTAGGGCCGGGGCAGCGGGACTTCACGGCTTCGCGGCCGCCGGCGCGTTCAGCTCCGGGGAGCGCAGGACCCGCAGCAGCGGGACGGCGGTCAGCGCGGTGAGCAGCGCGGCCAGGGCGAACACCGGGCGCGGCCCGGCCAGTTCGACCAGTACGGCGGCCAGCGCTGCGCCCAGCGGCATACCGCCCCAGCCCACGAAGCGGATGGCGCCGCTGATACGGCCGAGCCGTTCGCCGGGGACCAGGCGCTGGCGCAGCGAGATGACCACCACGTTCCACAGCCCGCTGCCCAGCCCGCCGATGAAGGTGGCGCAGGCGATCGCCGCGACATGGGCACTGGCGGCGGGCGTGCCGAGCATGATCACCCCGGCCACCACGTCCGCGGCCAGGATCCACCGGATGCCGACGGCACGTACCAGGCGCGGCGCCAGCGCGGCGCCGACGACGGCACCGGCCCCCAGCGTCGTCAGCAGCAGTCCGTAGCCGGTCGGGGTCAGACCGACCGGACCCTGGACGGTGTAGACGACCAGTACGGCGAGCCAGGCGCTCCAACAGCCCGCCATCACCGTGCTCATGAGCGTCAGGGTGCGCAGCGGCCGGTTGCGCCACAGGAGGCGCAGCCCGCCGGTGAGCGGATGCCGCTCCTTGTCGCGTACGGCGCCGCCATCCTCCCGTACGGCCTCCTCGGCCACCGGCCGGAACCGCCCCCGCAGCACCAACAGCGCCCCCGCGGCGGCCAGATAGAGCCCGCCGGTGCCGCTCACCGCCCACACCGGGCCGATCGCGATCAGCAGCCCGCCCAGCGGCAGCCCCACGAACTCGTTGAGCACCGATTCCGTGCCGCGAATCCAGGAGTTGGCCCACTCCAGCCGCTCGCGCGGCACCACGGAGGGGACCAGCGCGGTCATCGCGATGTCCGCGACGGCCTCACCGACCGCGAGACACACGGCGACCAAGTACAGGACGAAGAGGGTGGTGAGGGGGGACGCGCCGAGGAGCAGGGCGGCCAGGAGCACGGCCAGCGCCGCCGCCCGCAGCAGGTCGAAGGCGATGATCAGGCGCCGCCGGTCCAGGCTGTCCACGAGCAGCCCGACCAGCAGCGGGGCCAGTGCCCACGGCAGGGTGTGGGCCAGTTTCGCCCCCGCCACCAGGCCGGAGGAGGTGGTCAACTGCACGGCGAGCAGCGGGATCAGGGCCAGGACCAGGCCGTCGCCCAGGTTCGCGGCGGCCGTCGCCGCCCACAGGCGCGCGAAGACCCGGCCGCCCCGGTGGGTACCGGGACGGCCGGGCGTGCGACGCGCCGCCGGGGTCAGCACAGAAGCGCGAACGTGGCGCGCGTGAAGATGCCTTCGCCGTGGGCGCGGACACTGTGGGCGAACGCCGCGCGCGCATTGGCCGGTTCGGGCGCCGTGGTGGGCGACCCCATGGGGAACCTGGAGAGCAGACTGCGCACCTGCTCGCCGACGCAGTTGATTCCCTTGTTCTTCAGGATGGTCTCGCCGATCTCGCCACTGGCACCGTCAAGGGACGTGCCCGACCACTCCGATACCTCGTATTCCTTTCCTTCGACCTGCTCGAAGAAGCGGATCTGGGCCCGCCCTTCGCTCTCGGTAAGAAGTGCGAAGATACGGCGCTCGGTCAGCTCCATGTTGAGGCTGTCCATCTTGCGCAGGATGGATTCCGGGTCGCCGTAGAGGTCATGGACTTCCGGTGTCCAGGAGTACTGCCTGCAAGGACCCGCTAAATCCGACGCTTCCCGCTGCCGCGTGGCCTGCTGTTCTTCGACGTTCATGGAAGATCCTCTTCCTCTCCTGCCGACCGGCTGCCGGATGGGGCAGCCGCCCCCCAGACTTCTCTCTCTGACGCGAAAGCACAATTGCGGATTCCGCATGGCTGCTATACGTTCCGGGCATGCGTGACGTCCATCGCTTGCGCGTACTCGTCGAGATTGCCGACCGTGGGTCGATGTCGGCGGCGGCCAGGGCGTTGTCGTTCAGCCAGCCGGCCGTGTCACGGCAGATCGAGGCGCTGGAGCACGAGGTGGGCGCGCAGCTCGTGCAGCGGCTGGGCCGGGGCGTCCGGCTGACCGAGGCGGGGCTGCTGCTCGCCGACCGGTCCCGCGAAATCCTCTCCCAACTCGACGCCGTACAGCGGGAGTTGCACGGGCTGAACGGGTTGCGCTGCGGACGGCTGCGGTTCGGCGGCTTCGCCAGCGCCAACGCGCTGCTGGTGCCCGCGTCGCTGGCCCGCTTCGCCGAGCGCTATCCGGGCGTACGGATCTCCCTGTCCGGAGCGACCACCCGCCACCACGCGGCGGACCTGCGCTCCGGGCTCCTCGATATCGCGCTGCTCACCGGCTGGGATCTCACCGACGAGGAACTCGGCGGGCTGGAGATCGTACCGCTGCTGGAGGACGAGGTATTCGTCGCCCTCTCCCGCGAACGCCCTTCGGCGCACGGCGAATTCTCCCCGTACGATCTCGCGGAGGAATCCTGGATCGAGGGTGCCCATCCGGACTGCCTCGGCCCGCGACCGGAATTCAGCCATGCGCTGGGATTCGACCCGCGTATCCATTTCCGGGTGGCGGACCGCAGCGCGGTGGACCGTCTGGTGGAGCTGGCAGCGGGCGTCACGCTCATTCCCGGGCTCGCCGCGGCCCGCAGTGACGGACGGGTCGTCCTGCATTCCCTGGACGGCCTCTTCCCGCCGCGCCGGGTGTATATCGCGCTCCCCGAGGGCCATCCCTCCCCGGCCGCCGAACCTCTCATCGACATGCTCCTGGGAGTCGCCCGCACAGAAGGCGCGCTGCTCTCCGCCACGGTCATCAACTGACCGTAAGCAGCCGCCCGCCCGAAGGAGCCTGAAGGAGCCGGAAGGAGCCGAAAGGAAATCGCCGGAAGGAAATCGCCGGAAGGAAAAGGACCCCGCCGGAAGGAAGACGCCGCCCATGGAAGCTCGTCTGCGCGCGGTCTGCGACCTGATGGTCGAGCTGGTACGCGAACAGGCCGGTCTGCACGAATACGACGGCCGGCCCCAGGACCTCTCCCCCGAGGGCGTCCGCACCGGCCTGTCCAGGCTCGGCGCCCCCCACCCCGACGCCGCCGCCCCGCCCTCTCCCGACCCGTACGACCCGCATGCCCAGCACGACCCACAAGCCCAGCACACCTCTCACACCCCCCACGACCCCCACGACCCCCACGACCCCCACGACCCCCACGACGCAGCCCACCTGACCGTCTTCGAGTCCGCCCTGCGCACGGTCTACGGCGAGCTGGAGATGCACCGCCGCAACCCCCTGCCCCACCTCCTCAACCTCGACCTGTGCTGCTACGACCGCCAGTACGCCCCGGCCGCCGACCGCGACCGCGCCCGGCGTGACCACCTCGCGGCCTGGCCCGACGCGATCCAGGCGGCGCTCGACTCACTCGACCTGGTCGACGCGCCCACCGCCCGCGCCATGCTCGACAGCGCGGACAGCCTCACCTCGGTCATCCCGCCCGCCCTGGACGGCACCGAGGCCGCCCGACGCGCCCGGGCCGCGCACCGGCGCCTGATGGACCACCTGCGGCACGCCGCCGAGCACGGCGACCCCCGCGCGGCACTCGGCGAGCGGACCCTGGCCCTCCTGATGGGCGCCCCCGAAGGCCTGGACGTCTCCCTGTCCCGCCTGGCCGAGCAGGCGGACCAGGAGAGCGAGCGGCTGACCGGGCTGCTGCGCGAGGCCTGCCACCGCCTGGAGCCCCACCGCCGCCCGCACGACCTCGTACGCGACCTGGTCGGCCGCCACCCGCCGGCCGGCGCCGTACTGGAGCGGGCGCGCGCGGCCGCCGAGGAGCTGATGGCCTTCACCCGCGAACGCGGCCTCCTCCCCCACCTGGACGGCACGCTGCTGGTCGGCCCCACCCCGCCCTCGCGGCAGGACACCTGGGCCATGATGGCCTTCGCCGCGCCCGAGGAGCCGGACGCCCCGTCGTGGTACCACATCACCCTGCCGGGGCCCGACTGGCGCGAGGAGGACGCGGCGGAGTGGCTCGCGGTGTTCGGCCCGGCGATGCTGCCCGCCGTCACCGCGCACGAGGTGGTCCCCGGGCACTACGCGCACGCCCGCTCGCTGCGCCGGGCCGCCACTCCCGTACGGCGCATCCTGCAGTCCCTGACGTTCATGGAGGGCTGGGCCCACTACGGCGAGGAGCTGATGGTGGAGGAGGGCTTCCGGGCGGCGGACCCCCGATTCGCCATCGGGGTCTACCTGGAGGCGCTGATCAGGGTGACCCGGCTCGCCTGCGCGATCGGCGTGCACACCGGCGCCATGACCGTGCCCGAAGCCGCCCGGCGCTTCGCCGCCGACACCTATCTGACGGGCCGGGCCGCCCGCGCGGAGGCCGAACGCGCCACCTTCGACCCCACCTACGGCCGCTACACCTGGGGCAAGCTCGCCCTGCGCGACCTGCGCGAACAGGCCCGCGCGCAGTGGGGAGCGGGCTACTGCCCGCTGCGCTTCCACACCGCCGTACTCGCCCTCGGCTCCCCGCCGTTGGGACTGCTGCCGGGCGCCCTCACCCGGGCCCCGGAGCCTCGAACGGATTCGTAAAGGTGCAATGCGTTCTTCGCGTTCGTACGGCAAAGTGGTCGCGCGCACCACACGAAGATCGACGATCTACGGACGCAGGGGGCGATGGGCCATGACGGGCAACGGCACGGGCAACGGCATCGACAGGCGGCGCCTGCTCGCCGCCACCGGCACTCTCGCGCTCACCGGCGCGCTGGCCGCCTGCGGCTCGAACACCGGCCGGGACAAGGGCGGTTCGGGTCCGAGACTCAGCCACTGGTACCACCAGTACGGCGAGCCGGGCACCGAGCAGGCCGTCCGGCGCTACGCCAAGGCGTACGGCAAGGCCGCCGTCACCGTCCAGTGGCGGCCCGGCGACTACGACCGGCAGACCGCCGCCGCGCTGCTCACCGACTCGGGCCCGGACGTCTTCGAGGCCAACGGCCCCCGGCTGGAACAGATCCAGGGCGGCCAGGTCCTGGACCTGACCGCCGAGATCGGCTCCGTACGCGAGGACTTCAACCAGGCGGTGCTGGCGCCCAAGATCTGGCAGGACAAGATCTGGGGCATCCCGCAGGTCATCGACATGCAGCTGCTCTACTACCGCAAGAGCCTGCTCAAGGAGGCCGGGGTGCGGCCGCCGCGCACCCTGGACGAGCTGGTGGACGCCGCCCGGCAGCTCACCGCCAAGCACCGCGGCAAGAAGATCAAGGGGCTGTTCCTGGGGAACGACGGCGGGTCCGGCACGCTCGGCGGCACCCCCCTGTTCGCCGCGGGCCTCTCGCTGATCACCCAGGACGGCAAGGTCGGCTTCGACGACCCGGCGGCCGCCCGCACCCTGGCCAAGGTCCGCCAGCTGTACGCCGACAAGTCGCTGCTGCTGGGCGCCCCCACCGACTGGTCCGACCCCTCGGCCTTCCTCCAGGGCCTGACCGCGATGCAGTGGTCGGGGCTGTGGGCGCTGCCCCAGATCAAGAAGGAGCTGGGCGACGACTTCGGCGTGCTGCCCTTCCCCCAGGACGGGTCCGGCGGCAAGCCGTCCGTCCCGGTCGGCGCGTACGGGGCGGCCGTCAGCGCCCGTACGAAGCACCCCAAGGAGGCCAAGGCGTATCTGAAGTGGCTGTGGGTGGAGGGCACCGACAAGCAGCAGGACTTCGCGCTCTCCTACGGCTTCCACATCCCCGCCCGGATCTCCCTGGCCAAGAAGGCCGCGCAGCTCAAGGAGGGTGCGGCGGCGGACGCGGTGTCCTTTGCCACCGAGCACGGCTACGCCGAGCCGCTGCTGTGGACCACCGCCTCCCGCGTCGCCTACCAGGACGCGCTCAGCCGCATCATCAAGGGCGGCGCCAACCCGGAGTCCGAGCTGAAGTCCGTGGTGCGCAAGGTCGAATCCGAGCTGCGGCGGGTCAAGAAGAAGTGATCGCCAAACTGCTGGGGCAGCAGAACCGCACCCTGTGGTTCTGGGTCTTCGTCGGCCCGTTCGCGATCGGGCTGGGCCTGTTCACGTACGTGCCGCTGGCCTGGAGCGTCTACCTCAGCTTCTTCGACGCCCACAACACCGTGAACCCGACCGACTTCGTCGGCCTGGACAACTACACGGCGATGCTGGGCGATGACGCCTTCACCAGCAGCCTGGGCACCTTCCTGCTCTTCTCCGCCTTCATCGTCCCGGCCACCTTCGCGCTCTCGCTCGCGCTCGCGCTGATGGTCAACCGGCTGCGCTTCGCCCAGGCGTTCTTCCGCTCGGTCTTCTTCCTGCCGACCGCCTGCTCGTACGTGGTGGCCGCGCTGATCTGGAAGCTGTCGATCTTCAACGGGGTGCGGTTCGGGCTGGCCAATACGGTGCTGGGGTGGTTCGGCGCGGACCAGACGGCCTGGCTGTCCTCCACCGACCCGCCCTGGTACTGGCTGGTGATCGTCACCGTACGGCTGTGGCTCCAGGCCGGCTTCTACATGATCCTCTTCCTGGCCGGACTCCAGCGGATCTCCCCGCAGTTGTACGAGGCCGCCGCGGTGGACGGGGCCCGGCCCGGCTGGCAGGTCTTCCGCCACATCACCTTCCCGCAGCTGCGCGCCACCTCCGTCGCGGTGGTGCTGCTGTTGGTGATCAATGCCTTCCAGGCCTTCGACGAGTTCTACAACCTGCTCTCCGACGCCCGCGGTTACCCGCCCTACGCCCGCCCGCCGCTGGTCTACCTCTACTACACCGCGCTGGGCGACGAGCAGAACCTGGGGCTGGGCAGCGCGGGCGCGGTGATCCTCGCGCTGATCATCGCGGTGGTCACCGTCGTACAGGGCCGCTGGTTCGGCCTGGGCCGCAAGGAGGACTGAGCCGCCGTGAACGCCACTACGGACCACGCCCTGCTGAGAGCCGGCCGCGCGCTGCGCGTCGTCCTCCTGATCGCGCTGGCCGCGCTCTTCCTGATCCCCTTCTACCTGCTGGTGCGCAACGGGCTGTCCACCGAGGCGGACATCACCTCGCCCGACTGGACGTTCTTCCCCTCCCAGGTGCAGTGGTCCAACCTGACCGCGGTCTTCGACGACCCGAACCTCCCCATGGCCCGCGCGCTGCTCAACTCCACCCTCATCGCGGTGTCCACCACCCTGGGCACACTGCTGCTGGCCTCCCTCGCGGGCTACGGCCTGGCGCGCATCCCCTACCGCTTCTCCAACGCCGTCTTCTACGCGATCCTGGGCACGCTGATGGTCCCGGCGGCCGTCACCTTCGTGCCCAGCTTCGTCCTGGTCTCCTCCCTCGGCTGGATCTCCACCCTGCGCGGTCTGATCATCCCGACCCTCTTCAGCGCGTTCGCCTGCTTCGTCTTCCGGCAGTACTTCCTGGGATTTCCCCGGGAGTTGGAGGACGCGGCGCGGGTGGACGGGCTGGGCCACTGGCGTACGTACTGGCGCATCGTCGTGCCCAACTCCCGGCCCGTCTTCGCGGCCGTGGGCACCATCGTCTTCATCGGGGCCTGGAACGCCTTCCTGTGGCCGCTGGTCATCGGCCAGGACCGCGACTCCTGGACGGTGCAGGTGGCGCTGTCGACCTTCACCACCGCCCAGAACGTCAACCTGCACGAGCTGTTCACCGCGGCCGCCGTCTCGATCGTCCCACTGGTGGTGGTCTTCGTCCTGCTCCAGCGCTACATCGTCGCGGGCGTGGAGCGCACCGGCATCGACGACTGAGACACCCCCGGGGCTCCTAGTGCTCGCCTCCCCCGCGCAGAAGGGCGACGCCCAGCGGTGTGAGCGTGTGCAGTACGGCGTTGCCGTGCCGCAGCGTGACCAGCAGTCCGGCGTCGCGCAGCACGGTGGCGTGCTGGCTGGCCGAGGCCAGCGACACATCGACGCGGCGGGCCAGTTCGCTGGTGGTGCAGCCGCCGCCGATGCCGTGCAGGATCGCGGAGCGGGTGCGTCCCACCAGGCGCCCCAGGGAGTGCGCGGGCGCCACCGGCGGCGTGGGCCGCGGCTCGGTGTGCTCGACGGGATAGACCAGTACGGGGGTGAGGTCCGGGTTGAGGAAGGTGACCGGGGTGCGCCGGCAGAAGAAGGAGGGCACCAGCAACAGCCCCCGCCCGTCGAGGTAGAGGTCCCGGTCCACCGGGTAGTCGGCCTCCAGTACGGGCGAGTGCCAGCGCATCATCGGCGGCAGCGAGGCCAGCAGGCTGTCCGCGCCGCCGTCCAGCAGGGCGCGGCCGCGGGTGGCCCGGTCGGCCTCGATGCGGGCCTGCAGGCGCGGCCAGTACGGCTCGACGGCGGCCTCGTAGTAGCTGTGCAGGGCGCCGGTGAGCCGCCCCAGCGGACGGGTGTCGCCCTCGCCCAACTCCCTCAGCCAGGTGGGCAGCGGGCGCGCGGCGGGCACCCGGGTGAGTTCGTCGCGCAGCCGCTCGCCGGGTGTGGCGCGCAGCGCTTCGAGGGCCTCGTCGATACCCAGGAGGCCTTCAGGTGGCGTAAGGAAGTCGGGAAAATAGCCGCGGGTGGGAACCAGCGGCGCCAGCAGCCGGGTTTCGCCGTTCAATCTGCAACGGGTTTCCTTGCGCCATTTGCCGAAGGACAGGTCATCGCGCCGGTCACGCAGTCGGTGAAAACTTAAAACGGTCTCCCAGAGCACGTCAGGGCGTGCGGCAATGCGCACGCGGGCCAGATCGAGTCCACTGAAATGGACGCGTAACACCGAACCCCCACAGTTGGCATGCGTCGTCGGCCCCCGGCATCACCGAGTATGCATGGGGCCACGGGCGGTCACCACGCCCTTTTGGCCAGAGTTGAAAGGGGTCGCGCCACCCCTGCGTACGAGCAATGCTGTAGGCAATTCAACAGCGGTGCGAATGGACCCGGCTTGCTCGATCCCGTGGGGGGTGACCGGCAATAACCGACCGCTCAGCATTAGCTGTTGAAGGCCGCCTTCCAGGCCGACATGGGTGGCGGCAGCTCCCGAGGGGGGAGTCCGGAGAAAAGCGAGGGCGGCACCTCCGCACAGGTGCCGCCCTCGTTCCGTACCGGATCCGGCATCAGGGGGTGAGGGTCGAGGTCATCCCATCGCCAACTCCGGCCGTTCATAGGGGACTTGGCTCCGCAGAGCCGCATCCGCCGCGTTCTCAGCGGCTGTCGCTGCCCTTGCTCTCGGCCGCCGCGCGGCCCGCTTCCAGGCGCGCGACCGGGATGCGGAAGGGCGAGCAGGAGACGTAGTCCAGGCCCACCTCGTGGAAGAAGTGCACCGACTCCGGGTCGCCGCCGTGCTCGCCGCACACGCCGAGCTTGAGGTCGGGGCGGGTCTCGCGGCCGGCCTTGGCGGCGTCCCGTACGAGCTTGCCGACGCCGTCCTTGTCGATGGTCTCGAAGGGCGAGACCCCGAAGATGCCCTTCTCCAGGTAGGCGGTGAAGAAGCTGGCCTCCACGTCGTCCCGGGAGAAGCCCCACACCGTCTGCGTCAGGTCGTTGGTGCCGAAGCTGAAGAAGTCGGCGGACTCCGCGATCTGACCGGCCGTCAGGGCGGCGCGGGGCAGCTCGATCATCGTGCCGAGGGTGAGCTTGAGGTTCACCCCGTGCTGCTGCTCGACCTCGGCGATGACCTGCTCGGCCTCCTCGCGGACGATCTCCAGCTCCTGGACCGTGCCGACCAGCGGGATCATGATCTCGGCGCGCGGGTCGCCCTTGGCGTTCTTACGGGCGGCGGCGGCCTCGGCGATGGCCCGTACCTGCATGGCGAACAGACCGGGGATCACCAGGCCCAGGCGGACCCCGCGCAGACCCAGCATCGGGTTCTGCTCGTGCAGCTTGTGCACGGCCTGCAGCAGGCGCAGGTCGTTCTCGTTGGCGTCCTTGCGGGACTCGGCGAGCGCGACCCGCACCGACAGCTCGGTGATGTCGGGCAGGAACTCGTGCAGCGGCGGGTCCAGCAGGCGCACGGTGACCGGCAGCCCGTCCATCGCCTCGAACAGCTCGACGAAGTCGGCCTTCTGCAGCGGCAGCAGCTCGCCGAGGGCGGCCTCGCGGTCCGCGTCGGTGTCCGCCAGGATCAGCCGCTCGACCATCTCGCGGCGCTCGCCCAGGAACATGTGCTCGGTGCGGCACAGGCCGATGCCCTGCGCGCCGAAGCGGCGGGCGCGCGCGGCGTCCTCGGCGTTGTCGGCGTTGGCCCGCACCCGCAGCCGGCGCACCCGGTCCGCGTACGCCATGATCCGGTGCACGGCCTTGACCAGCTCGTCCGCGTCGTCCGCGCCGGCGTGCATCCGGCCCTCGAAGTACTCCACGACCGGGGAGGGCACGACCGGCACCTCACCGAGGTAGACCTTGCCGGAGGAGCCGTCGATGGAGATGAGGTCGCCCTCCTCGACCACGGCGCCGTCCCTGGTGGTCATCCGGCGCCGCTTGGTGTCGACCTCCAGCTCCTCGGCGCCGCAGACACAGGTCTTGCCCATGCCGCGGGCGACGACGGCCGCGTGCGAGGTCTTGCCGCCGCGCGAGGTCAGGATGCCCTCGGCGGCGATCATGCCGTTGAGGTCGTCGGGGTTGGTCTCGCGGCGGATCAGGATGACCTTCTCGCCCGAGCGGGACCACTTGACCGCGGTGTACGAGTCGAAGACGGCCTTGCCGACCGCGGCGCCCGGCGAGGCGGCGATGCCTCGCCCGATCGTCTCGGACCCCTTCTTGCCGGCGGCGGACTCGTCGAACCGCGGGAACATCAGCTGCGCCAGCTGCGCCCCGTTGACCCGCTGCAGCGCCTCGGCCTCGTCGATCAGCCCCTGGTCCACGAGCTGGGTGGCGATACGGAAGGCCGCGCCCGCGGTCCGCTTGCCCACCCGGGTCTGCAGCATCCACAGCTTGCCGCGCTCGATGGTGAACTCGATGTCGCACAGGTCCTTGTAGTGCGTCTCCAGGGTCTCCATGATCTGCATCAGCTGGTCGTAGGAGGCCTTGTCGATGCCCTCCAGGTCGGCCAGCGGGACGGTGTTGCGGATGCCCGCCACCACGTCCTCGCCCTGCGCGTTCTGCAGGTAGTCGCCGTAGACGCCCTGCTGGCCGCTGGCCGGGTCGCGGGTGAAGGCGACGCCGGTGCCGGAGTCGGGGCCGAGGTTGCCGAAGACCATCGAGCAGACGTTGACGGCGGTGCCCAGGTCGCCGGGGATGCGCTCCTGACGGCGGTAGAGCTTGGCACGCTCGGTGTTCCAGGAGTCGAAGACCGCCCGTACGGCCAGGTCCATCTGCTCGCGCGCGTCCTGCGGGAAGTCCCGGCCCGTCTCCTTGGCGACGATCTCCTTGAACTGCCCGACCAGCACCTTGAGGTCGGCCGCGTCCAGGTCGACGTCGACGGTGACGCCCTTGGCGTGCTTGGCCTCCTCCAGCGCGTCCTCGAAGAGCTCGCCGTCCACGCCCAGCACGGTCTTGCCGAACATCTGGATCAGGCGCCGGTAGGAGTCCCAGGCGAACCGCTCGTCGCCGGCCTGCGCCGCGAGCCCCGTCACCGAGGCGTCGGAGAGCCCGATGTTCAGGACCGTGTCCATCATGCCGGGCATGGAGAACTTCGCCCCGGAGCGGACCGAGACCAGCAGCGGGTCGTCGGCCTGGCCGAGCTTCTTGCCCATCTGCGCCTCAAGGGCGTCCAGGTGCTGGGAGACCTCGGCACGCAGTGCCGCGGGCTCCGCGCCACTGTCGAGGTAGACCTTGCACGCCTCGGTGGTGATGGTGAAGCCCGGCGGGACGGGGAGGCCCAGATTCGTCATCTCGGCGAGATTGGCGCCCTTGCCACCGAGAAGATCCTTCAGATCCTTGTTGCCCTCGGTGAAGTCGTAGACGAACTTCGCGGTTTCAGGCTGGTTTGCGTGGGGATCTTGTGTTTCCGGCACGGGACTGACTCCTCGTTGGGGTCCCCCCGGCGGAGCTGGGGGAGGTCTGCCCTGACGGCGAGGAACATACCCAGATCGAAGGCATCTGGGTACGTCCACTCGGTCGACATGCGCCCGTAACCAGTCGTCTGCCAGCAGATCGAAAGTCCGGGGCCGGAAATCAACGTTTTCAAGTTCTGTACGCATGACTGCGCAGAGCAATCGAAGGGGCGCCATTCGGCCACTCAGCGCAATGATCCATTGATCAAACGAAGGCAACAGGCATGGCACCCAGTGCCACCCCTCGGAGAGGTGAAACCCCTCAAGATCCGCTCATCTGAGCGGACCCCCTATCAAGGGTGGCGAGAATCACGCACCGGACCTGACGCATTTCCGGCATCCGACGGCGGCCATCAGCCGCCCGAGGTGTCCAGCTCCGCCTCCGCGCCGACCCCCGCACAGTCGTAGGGATCGTCCAGCCAGCCGTCCGGGAGGACCACGCGGTTACGGCCGGAGGTGCGCCCGCGCGGGCCGTCGGCGCCGATGGGCCAGGGCTGGTCGAGGTCCAGCTCGCTCAGAAGAGCGTCCATTTCATCCAGGGACGAGGCGATTGCCAGCTTCTTACGCGATTCCGAGCCGATCGAGAAGCCCTTGGTGTACCAGGCCACGTGCTTGCGGAAGTCGATGACGCCGCGCGCCTCGTCGCCCAGCCACTCCCCCAGCAGCGTCGCGTGCCGCAGCATGACCGCCGCGACCTCCTTGAGCGTCGGCGCCGCGTACTGTCCGGTCCCCTCGAAGGCCGCCACCAGGTCGCCGAAGAGCCACGGCCGCCCCAGGCAGCCGCGCCCGACCACCACGCCGTCGCAGCCGGTCTCGCGCACCATCCGCAGGGCGTCCTCGGCGGACCAGATGTCGCCGTTGCCCAGCACCGGGATCTCGGGGACGTGCTCCTTCAGGCGCGCGATCGCCTCCCAGTCGGCGGTGCCGCCGTAGTGCTGCGCCGCCGTACGGCCGTGCAGGGCGATCGCCGTGACGCCCTCCTCGACCGCGATCCGCCCGGCGTCCAGATACGTGATGTGGTCGTCGTCGATGCCCTTGCGCATCTTCATCGTCACCGGCAGCGCACCGGCGTTGGAGACCGCCTCGCGCAGGATCGAGCGCAGCAGATGGCGCTTGTACGGCAGCGCCGAGCCGCCGCCCTTGCGCGTCACCTTGGGCACCGGGCAGCCGAAGTTCAGGTCGATGTGGTCGGCCAGGTCCTCTTCGGCGATCATGCGGACGGCCTTGCCGACGGTGTCCGGGTCCACGCCGTAGAGCTGGATCGAGCGCGGCTTCTCGCTCTCGTCGAAGTGGATCAGCTGCATGGTCTTCTCGTTGCGCTCGACCAGCGCCCGCGTGGTGATCATCTCGCTGACGAACAGGCCCTTGCCGCCGCTGAACTCCCGGCACAGCGTCCGGAAGGGGGCATTGGTGATCCCGGCCATCGGCGCCAGGACCACCGGCGGCTGTACGGCGTGCGGTCCGATCTGCAGCGAAGTCATGTGGAGCGGGTTCCTTCGACGGGTGCGTACGGGCAGGAGCGACCTCCCATTGTCCCGCACGTGAGCGCCGCCCCCGCCAGAGCCTTTGGACCCGGATGGTTGTAGCTTTCAAGCATGTCTGAGCTCAGCCACCGGCGGCGTCTGCTCGTGCTGGCGATCTGCTGCATGAGCCTGCTCATCGTCAGCCTGGACAACACCATCCTCAACATCGCGCTGCCCGCCATGCGCGCCGACCTGGACGCCTCGGTGGCCGGGATGCAGTGGACCATCGACGCCTACACCCTGGTTCTGGCCTCGCTGCTGATGCTGGCCGGCTCCACCGCCGACCGCCTGGGCCGACGCCGCGTCTTCCAGGCCGGTCTGGTGCTCTTCGCGCTGGGCTCGCTGCTGTGCAGCCTGGCGCCGGACCTGAGCTGGCTGATCGTCTTCCGTATGGTGCAGGCCGTCGGCGGCTCGATGCTCAACCCCGTCGCAATGTCGATCATCACCAACACCTTCACCGAACCCCAGGAACGGGCCCGCGCCATCGGGGTGTGGGGCGGTGTCGTGGGCATCAGCATGGCCGCGGGCCCGGTGATCGGCGGGCTGCTGGTGGAGAGTGTCGGCTGGCGCGCGATCTTCTGGATCAATGTGCCCATCGGGGCGCTGGCCCTCTTCCTGACCGTGCGGTACGTGCCGGAGTCGCGCGCGCCCAGGCCGCGCCGGGTCGACCCGGTGGGCCAGGTCCTGATCATCGCGCTGCTCGGCTCGCTGACGTACGCGATCATCGAGGCGCCGGAGGCGGGCTGGGGCTCCGGGCTGATCCTGGGGTGCCTCGCGCTGGCGGTGGCCTCGCTGGCCGGGCTGGTCCTGTACGAGCGGCGGCGCACCGAGCCGCTGATCGATCTGCGCTTCTTCCGCAGCGCGCCCTTCAGCGGCGCCACCGTCGTGGCGGTCTCGGCCTTCGCCGCGCTGGGCGGCTTCCTGTTCGTCAACACCCTCTATCTCCAGGACGTACGCGGACTGAGCGCGCTTGAGGCCGGGCTCTACATGCTGCCGATGGCCTCGATGACGCTGCTGTTCGCGCCGCTGTCGGGGCGGCTGGTCGGGGCCCGCGGGCCGCGGCTCCCGCTGCTGCTGGCCGGGCTGGCGATGGGAGCGAGCGGCGTGCTCTTCGCCGCCTTCGACGCGGAGTCCACCACCGCCCTGCTCTTCACCGGCTACGTCCTGTTCGGCATCGGCTTCGGCCTGGTCAACGCGCCGATCACCAACACCGCGGTGTCCGGGATGCCGCGCGAGCAGGCCGGGGTGGCGGCCGCCGTCGCCTCCACCAGCCGCCAGGTGGGCCAGTCCCTGGGCGTCGCGGTGATCGGGGCCGTACTGGCGGGCGGCGCGGTCGACGGCGCCGGCGACGGCTTCGTCACGGCCGCCCGCCCCGCCTGGTGGATCATCACCGGCTGCGGCGCGGCCGTCCTCCTGCTCGGCGCCCTGACCAGCGGCCGGTGGGCCCGAAACACCGCCCGCCGCGCGGCCGCGCGCATCGCGCACGAGGCCGCACCGGCGGGCGACCGGGCCGCTTCGGGCTGAGCGCTTCGCTGGAAGTGCGGTCATGAACCCGCAGGCCGGTGGGGGCCGGTCGCGCGGTTCCCCGCGCCCTTATTGGGCGCGATGCCGCGCCGGAACTCCGCGCCCTGTAAGGGGCGCGGTGCCGTGCCGATATGCGGCTCCGCCGCGTGGGCGCGACCAGCCGGACACCGACGGCCCGCAGCCGACCGGCCGCACGTCCCGCGGAGCGCGCCCGGCAGGTCGGAAACGAGCCACCACAGCGGGTCCACGGGCGCCGGGAACTGGCGCGATACCGCCGGGGATTGTCCGAACCCACCGCCCGGAGCGCGCCCGCGAGGTACTGGTTCGCGCCGGTCAGTGCCGCAGCGAGTCCAGGAAGCGCGCCGAGTCCGAGACCCAGCCCGACATCCGCTCGATGAGCGTGAGCGAGTTCTCGTGGAACGTGGGGCCGTGCGGCTCGGCGGTGCAGTCCGCCAGGACCACCGTGCGGTAGTCGCGGTAGAAGGCGTCCCTGGCCGTCGCCTCGACGCAGTCGCTGGTGCTCCAGCCGAGCAGGACCAGGTCGCGGATCTCCAGGCGGCGCAGGGTGGCGTCCAGTTCGGTGCGGAAGAAGCCGCTGTAGCGGGTCTTGCCCACGAGGAAGTCGCCCTCCTGCGGGGCCAGTTCGGGCACGATCTCGGTGTTCCAGGTGCCGCGCACCAGAATCCGGCTCTTGCGCCCGTCGGGGGCCTGGACGGCCTGCCCCACGTTCAGCGGCTCGTGGACCAGGCGGTTCTTCGCGCCGCGCGGGCCCATGTCGGACAGGTCCGGCGCGTAGCCGTGCTGGAGGTAGACGACGCGGATACCGGCGCCGCGGGCCGCGGCCAGCACCCGGGCGGTGGGCCCGATCGTCGTACGGAACTCGGAGATGTCGGTGCCGGACCGGTCGACCATGCCGCCCTCGGCGCCGAAGTCGTTCTGCATGTCCACCACGACGACGGCCGTGCGCCGCGGGTCGAACCCGTACGGCTCCGGTCGCGCGTCCATGGTCGCCTCGAACGTCTCGCCGGTCACCTTGAACGTCTCGTTCATGCCCTCGTCCTCGTCTCGTGGGTCCGTGCGGGGGTCGTCCGCGGGGTCGAGCACCCCGTCCGCGGGATCAAGCGCCTCCGATCCTTGCCGACACCACCGATTCCCCGTAACGCCAAAGGCAGGCAAATTCCCGAGGCCACGGCCGAGAGACGCCCCCCTTGAGCAGCACAAGACGAGTAACGGCTGACAGATATTGAAATCTGTCAGCCGTCATGCCATGGTGGAGGCATCCCGCCCCACTTCCCTTGAGGAGTCCCCCGTGCAGACCCGCACCCTCGGCAAGACCGGCCCGCAGACCGCCGCCCTCGGCCTCGGCTGCATGGGCATGTCCGCCCTGTACGGCGAGAGCGACCGCGCCGAGTCCATCGCCACCGTCCACGCCGCCCTCGAAGCGGGCATCACCCTGCTGGACACCGGCGACTTCTACGGCATGGGCCACAACGAACTGCTCATCAACCAGGCCCTGCGCACCGCCCCCGCGGCCCTGCGCGAACAGGCCCTGACCAGCGTCAAGTTCGGCGCCCTGCGCACCGTCGAGGGCGGCTGGTCCGGCTACGACGGCCGCCCCGCCGCCGTCAAGAACTTCGCCGCCTACTCGCTGCAGCGCCTGGGCACCGACCACATCGACATCTACCGGATCGCCCGGATCGACCCCGACGTCCCCATCGAGGAGACCGTCGGCGCCATCGCGGAGCTGGTCCAGGCCGGTCACGTACGCCACATCGGCCTCTCCGAGGTCGGCGCCGACACGCTGCGCCGGGCCGCCGCCGTCGCCCCGATCAGCGATCTGCAGATCGAGTACAGCCTCATCTCCCGCGGCATCGAGGAGGAGATCCTGCCCACCGCCCGCGAGCTGGGCATCGGCGTCACCGCGTACGGCGTGCTCTCGCGCGGCCTGATCAGCGGCCACTTCACCCGCGACCGCGAGCTGGCGGCGGGCGACTTCCGCGGCATGAGCCCGCGCTTCCAGGGCGAGAACCTGGAGCACAACCTCAGCCTGGTCGACGCGCTGCGCCAGGTCGCCGACGCCAAGGGCGTCACCGTCGCGCAGACCGCCATCGCCTGGGTCCTCTCGCGCGGCGAGGACATCGTCCCGCTGGTCGGCGCCCGCCGCCGCGACCGCCTCGACGAGGCCCTGGGCGCCCTTCAGGTGACCCTGGACGACGCCGACCTGGCCGCGATCGAGCGCGCCGTCCCGGCGGGCGCCGCGGCCGGCGAGCGCTACCCCGCCGCACAGCTGGCCCACATGGACAGCGAGCGCTGAGACCAGGCCCCGAGAGGACCGGCCGGCGTGCCGGTCAAGGGCGCCGGGTACGGTCCGTACGTGCCCGGCGCCCTTGGCCGGCGCCCCCGACCGAAAGGCCCGTACCACCCCATGCCGCCCGAGACCCTGACCCCCGAACGCATCCTCGAAGCCACCGAGGAGGTGCTGCGCCGCTACGGCCCGGCCAAGGCGACGGTCGTGGACGTGGCCCGCGCGCTGGGGGTCAGCCACGGCAGCGTCTACCGCCACTTCCGTACGAAGGCGGCGCTGCGCGAGGCCGTCACCGGGCGCTGGCTGGACCGTACGAGCGAGCAGCTGGCGGGCGTCGTCGCGCAGGAAGGCCCGGCCGCCGAGCGGCTGGCCGGCTGGCTGTCCGCCCTCTTCGAGGCCAAGCGGCACAAGGCGGGCGACGACCCCGAGCTGTTCGCGACGTACATGACGCTGATCGGCGAGAGCGGCGGGGTGGTGGAGCGGCACATCGGCGATCTCGTCGGCCAGCTCACCGCGCTCGTCGAAGCGGGCGTCGCCCAGGGCGAGTTCACCGCCCCCGACCCCGCCGCCACGGCCCGCGCGGTCTTCGACGCCACGGGCCGCTTCCACGACCCCTGCTACGCGGCCGAGTGGTCCCGCCCGGAGATCACCGCGGCCTTCGAGTCCGTACGCGACCTGGTCCTGCGCGGCCTGCGCTGAGCGCTCCGCTGGACGTGCGGTCGTGTCACCGCGGCCCGGCGGGAGCCCGTCGCGCCGCACTTCGAAGCGGCCCCGCGCCCCTGAAGGGGCGCGGAAGTACACCGGACTGCGACGAGCCCGGAGCCCCTGGCATTCGAGTGCCCGGTGCCGGCGAGTGACGGAAAGATCCCCGATGGGGGACGCATGCGGAAGTTGCGCGGCGGCCCGGTCCCCGGGGTCCGGTCCGCGGCCCGGCCGGCGCCTCAGCCCACGCCCAGGAACCGCAGTACGGCCAGTACGCGGCGGTGGTCGGCGTCCGCCTTGGGCAGGTCCAGCTTGGCCAGGATGCTGTTGATGTGCTTGGCCACCGCGCTCTCGCTGACCACCAGCTGCCCGGCGATCCCCGCGTTGGAGCGGCCCTCGGCCATCAGGGCCAGCACCTCCCGCTCGCGCTCGGTCAGCCGCTCCAGCGGGTCGCTGGGCCGCCGTACCAGCAGCTGCGCCACGACCTGCGGGTCCAGCGCGGTACCGCCGTCGGCGACCCGGCGCAGCGCCTCGATGAACTCCTCCACATCGGCGACCCGCTGCTTGAGGAGGTAGCCGACGCCGCTGGTGTTGGCGGAGAGCAGTTCGGCGGCGTAGCGCTCCTCGACGTACTGGGAGAGCATCAGCACGGCCGTACCGGGCCACTGCTGACGGACGACCAGAGCGGCGCGTACCCCCTCGTCCGTGAAGCCGGGCGGCATCCGCACGTCCACCACCGCGATGTCCGGACGGTGCTCCTGAACCGCCCGCAACAGCCCCTCCGCGTCCCCCGCTTCGGCCACCACCTCGAACCCCGCCGTCTCCAGCACCTTGACCACCCCGATCCGCAGCAGCACGGAATCCTCGGCGATCACAGCGCGCTTCACAGCGTGCACGGCAGCTCCACGGTGACGATGGTCGGGCCCCCTCGGGGGCTGTCGATGGCCAGGGAGCCGTCCACGGAGGCCACGCGCCGGGCGAGGCCGGTCAGGCCGGTCCCTGCGGCGGGGTCCGCCCCGCCCTTGCCATCATCGGTGACGCGTATCCGCAGCGTGTCACCGGCCCGTCCGGCGGTGACCTCCGCGCGCGAGGCACCGGAGTGCTTGGTGACGTTCGCCAGCGCCTCGGAGACCACGAAGTAGGCGACGGCCTCCACCGCGGGCGCCGCCCGGCGCGCCACGTCCACCCGCACCTGTACGGGGATGGGCGTACGGGCCGCGATGCCGGAGAGCGCCGCGTCCAGCCCGCGGTCGTCCAGGACGTGCGGGTGCAGTCCCCGTACGAGCTGGTTGAGCTCCTCCAGGGCCTCCTTGGCCTCGCGGTGCGCCTCGTCGATGACCTGGCGGGCCTCGGGCGGCAGGTCGGTCAGGGTGGCCCTGGCCAGGCCCAGGTTGACCGCGAGGGACACCAGGCGCTGCTGGGCGCCGTCGTGCAGATCCCGCTCGATCCGGCGGCGCTCGGCGTCGGCGGCGGCCACCGTGTCGGCCCGGCGCTCGGTGAGGTCCTCGACCCTGCGCTCCAGCTCCTCGGCCCGGCTGGCGCCCAGCAGCCGCTGCGCCACGGGCAGTTCGAGGCGCAGCAGGGAGCGGGTCAGGCGCGGCGCGGCCAGCAGGGCGGGGATGCCCAGGACGCTGAGGATCCAGCCGTCGACATTGGCCCACTCCACGATCGGCCACTGCATGGGGAACAGCCACAGCCAGGCGTACAGCGTGAAGCCCAGCCAGCCGGCGGTCCACAGCAGCAGGAGCGCCGCCTCCACCACGCCCAGGAACACCCCGGCCACCTGGTGGTAGGCGATCTGCCGCCAGTACTGGCGCGAGCGCAGGCGGGCCCGGGCGCGCCGGGGCCAGCTGCCGTCCTCCACGGGCGGGTTGGGCGCGATGGCGATGCCGGCGAAGGCCGCGAAGCGGCGGCGCTGGAGCCAGGTCACCGGCACCACCCACGACAGCGCGAGGACGAGCGGCAGGAGCGCTGCGCCCGGCGCGTAGAAGACCGTGACGCCGCACCACACCCACAGCGCGAGGGCGGTGCCGTGCAGGAGCACGCCGGTGGCGAGGAACTTCATCCGCTGGTGCTGTCGGGCAAGCAGGCGCTGTGCCACGGCGGGAAACTTCATGACGACGACGGTAAATCCCCAGGTCAGGACGGGTCCATGGCGCCAGTGTCCGGTTCGGGGGTGCAACTGGTGCCACCCCGGGACGGACAGCGGCGCTACTGACTGCTCTCGCCCCGGCCGGGAGGGTTGATCGCGGGGTCCGAAGGCCGGGCCCGCCGTCCCGGAGGAGGCCCGTCCCATGGCCATGATCGCCTTCAACGCTCCCGCTCCCGCCCGCCGTTCGCTGCGCCTTCCGCCCCGCCGCGCCGGGCTGCGGGCCCGGCTCGCCGCGCCCCGGCGCGTCTGGCAGGGCCGCCTGCTGGCCGCTGCCGGCCTGGCGCTGCTGCCGTGGATGGGCTATCTCGCGGGCACCCTGCCGCCCGCCCAGGCGGCGGCGTGGGTGGCCCTGGACACGGCGGAGGCGGCCTGCCTGCTCACGGTCGGCGCCCGCCTCGTACGCGGCGAGGCGGCCCCGCGTACGGCCGCCGCGACGGCGGCCCTCCTGCTCGCCGCGGACGCCTGCCTCGACCTCGCCACGGCGGCGCCGGGCGCGGCACTGGCCGTCGCGGTGACGATGGCCGTGTGCGCGGAACTGCCCCTGGCGGGCCTGTGCGGGACGCTCGCCGCACGGGCGGCCGCACGGGCCGACCGGGCTTGATCCACGGCGGGCCACGCCGGGTCCGGCGGCGCCGGAATGCGCCGTACGACGTCTCGCCGTCGCGGCGGAGAAGACCCTTCCGCCGCAGGGAGCATCCCGGCCGCGGGAAAGAATCCTCCGCCGCGCCCCAACAGCACGGTGCCGGACCCCCGTTACGGGAGGTCCGGCACCGTGGCGTTCATCGGCCCAGCGCGTCGCAGGCGACTAGCAGCCCAGCAGGCGGCCGCCCAGGTAGCTCTGGATCTGGTCCAGGGAGACCCGCTCCTGCTTCATCGTGTCGCGCTCGCGCACCGTGACGGCGTTGTCGTCGAGGGTGTCGAAGTCGACCGTGACGCAGAACGGGGTGCCGATCTCGTCCTGGCGGCGGTAGCGGCGGCCGATGGCGCCCGCGTCGTCGAACTCGATGTTCCAGTTCTTGCGCAGGTCGGTCGCAAGGCCCTTGGCCTTCGGCGAGAGCTGCGGGTTGCGGGACAGCGGCAGCACGGCGACCTTGACCGGCGCCAGGCGCGGGTCCAGGCGCAGCACGGTGCGCTTCTCCATCTTGCCCTTGGCGTTGGGCGCCTCGTCCTCGGTGTAGGCGTCCAGCATGAAGGCGAGCATGGCCCGGCCGACACCGGCCGCGGGCTCGATGACGTACGGGGTGTAGCGCTCGCCGGCCTCCTGGTCGAAGTAGGAGAGGTCCTGGCCGGACGCCTTGGAGTGCGAGGAGAGGTCGTAGTCGGTGCGGTTGGCCACACCCTCCAGCTCGCCCCACTCCGAGCCGCCGAACTGGAAGCGGTACTCGATGTCGGCGGTGCGCTTGGAGTAGTGCGAGAGCTTCTCCGCCGGGTGGTCGTACCAGCGGATGTTCTCCTCGCGGATGCCCAGGTCGCGGTACCAGTTCCAGCGCTGGTCCATCCAGTACTGCTGCCAGTGCTCGTCCTCGCCCGGCTTGACGAAGAACTCCATCTCCATCTGCTCGAACTCGCGGGTGCGGAAGATGAAGTTGCCCGGAGTGATCTCGTTCCGGAAGGACTTGCCCATCTGCGCGATGCCGAACGGCGGCTTCTTGCGGGAAGTCTGCTGCACCTGCGCGAAGTTGGTGAAGATGCCCTGCGCGGTCTCGGGGCGCAGGTACGCGACCGAGCCGGTGTCCTGCGTCGGGCCGAGGTGGGTGGAGAGCAGGCCGGAGAACTGCTTGGGCTCGGTGAAGCCGCCCTTGTTGCCGCAGTGCGGGCAGTTCACGTCGGCCAGGCCGTTGGCCGGCTCCTTGCCGTGCTTGGCCTCGTAGGCCTCGGTGAGGTGGTCGGCCCGGAAGCGCTTGTGGCAGGAGGTGCACTCGGTGAGCGGGTCGGTGAAGGTCGCGACGTGGCCGGAGGCCACCCAGACCTCGGAGGCCAGGATCACGGAGGAGTCGATACCGACCACGTCGTCGCGCGAGGTGACCATGGAGCGCCACCACTGACGCTTGATGTTCTCCTTGAGCTCCACACCGAGCGGCCCGTAGTCCCAGGCGGCGCGCTGGCCGCCGTAGATCTCACTGCACGGGTAGACGAAGCCACGGCGCTTGCTCAGGCTGACGATGGTGTCGATCTTGTCGGCGGCCACGGTGCTCTCTTCATTGCGACGACGGACGGTGGGTGGGGCGGCGCTCAGCGCCTCCGCGAGGGGTCGTGGTCGGGAGACGCGTGGGCGAATGGCTCAGGGTACCGGCGGCCGTACCCCCCGGATCAAATCGGTTCCCGGTCGCTCGGCCGCGACCTTCTCCCGAACAGCTTTGTTGACAATCGTTTCCATCTTTGTTGAAAATGACTGTCATGAACGTACGACGCCACATATCGACCGCAGCCCTCGCCGGAGCCGGTGTGCTCGGCCTCCTCGCCCTGTCGGCCTGCTCCACGGGCTCCGCCGACGGCAAGAGCGGGGACCGGCTCAGTGTCACGGCGTCGTTCTACCCGATGGAGTTCCTCGCCAAGGAGATCGGCGGGGACCACGTGCAGGTCACCAACCTCACCAAGCCCGGCGTGGAGCCGCACGACCTGGAGCTGACCGCCAAGGAGACCGCCCAGCTCGGCGAGTCCGACGCGATCGTCTACCTCAAGGGCCTGCAGCCCGCCGTGGACGACGCCGTCGCGCAGTCCCAGGTCAAGAACGTCGCCGACGCCGCCGCGCTGACCAAGCTGGAGGAGCACGGCACGGAGGTCGACGGCCACGACCACACCACCGGCGACAACGGCTCCTCGCACGGCGGCCACGACCACGACCACGGTGACGGCGCCGCCGACCCGCACGTCTGGCTCGACCCGCTGAAGTTCGCCGAGGTCGCCAAGGGCGTCAACCAGACCCTGGCCAAGGCCGACCCCGCCCACAAGGCCGACTTCCAGAAGAACACCGACGATCTGGTCAAGAAGCTCGGCGAGCTGGACAAGAAGTTCCAGAGCGGGCTGAAGAACAAGAAGTCGGACACCTTCATCACCACCCACGCCGCCTTCGGGTACCTCGCCGAGCGCTACGGCCTCACCGAGGAGGCCGTCAACGGCATCGACCCCGAGTCCGAGCCCAGCGGCGCCCGCGTCAAGGCCCTGCACAAGCTGGCCAAGGACCACCACGTCTCCACCGTCTTCTTCGAGACCATCGCCAGCCCCAAGACCGCCCAGACGCTGGCCGGCGACCTCAAGCTGAAGACCGATGTCCTGGATCCGCTGGAGGGCATCACCGGCAAGTCCAAGGGCAAGGACTACTTCGAGGTCATGGACGCCAACCTCGCCGCCCTTCAGAAGGCGCTCGGCGCCAAGTGACACCAGTGACGGAGGTCAGCATGGGAACGGGCCAGCCGGTCATATCGCTGCGCGGGGCGAGTGCGTCCATGGGCGCCCGGCCGGTGCTGCGCGGCATCGACCTGACCGTGGGGCGCGGCGAGGTCGTGGCGCTGCTCGGCGCCAACGGCTCGGGCAAGTCCACCGCCGTACGCACCATCATCGGCCAAGTGCCGCTCACCAGCGGCGAGTTGGAGCTGTTCGGCACCGCTCAGAAGCGGTTCAGGGACTGGGCGCGCATCGGGTACGTACCGCAGCGCACCACCGCCGCCAGCGGTGTGCCCGCCACCGTGCGCGAGGTCGTCACCGCGGGCCGGCTGGCCCGTACGAAGCTGGGCGTGCTGCGCAAGGCGGACCGCGCCGCCGTACGGCGGGCCCTGGAGCTGGTGGACATGGCCGACCGCCTCAAGGACCCGGTGGCCGCGCTGTCCGGCGGGCAGCACCAGCGGGTGCTGATAGCCCGCGCGCTGGCCGGCGGGCCGGAACTGCTGATCATGGACGAGCCGATGGCCGGGGTCGACCTGGCCAGCCAGGAGGTCCTCGCCGCCGCGCTGCGCGAGCAGGTCGCGGCCGGCACCACCGTGCTGCTGGTCCTGCACGAGCTGGGCCCGCTGGAGCCGCTGATCGACCGCGCGGTGGTGCTGCGCGACGGCTGCGTCACGCACGACGGGCCGCCCCCCAAGGCCGTGGGACAGCACGCGCTGCCCGGCCACGACCACGTACACCCGCACGCCGACGCGGGCGCCGAACCGATCCGGACAGGGCTGCTGACCTGATGGACATCCTGAACTACGCCTTCATGCAGCGGGCGCTGATCGCCGCCCTGATCGTCGGCATCACCGCCCCCGCCATCGGCATCTACCTCGTACAGCGCCGCCAGGCCCTGATGGGCGACGGCATCGGGCACATCGCGCTGACCGGCGTGGGCCTGGGCTTCCTGATCAATTCCAGTCAGGCCTGGGCCACTCCGGTGTGGGTGGCCACCGCGGTCGCCATCGCCGGCTCGGTGGCCATGGAGCTGCTCCGCTGGTACGGCAAGACCCGCGGCGACCTGGCGCTGGCCATGCTCTTCTACGGCGGCATGGCGGGCGGCGTGATGCTGATGAGCCTGTCCGCCACCGGCTCCAACGCGCAGCTCAACACCTACCTCTTCGGCGCGATCACCACCGTCTCACCGCAGGACATGGTCACGATCTGCGTCCTCGCGGTGCTGGTGATGGCGATCACCATCGGGCTGCGGCGGCAGCTCTTCTCGGTCTGCCAGGACGAGGAGTTCGCCCGGGTCACCGGCCTGCCGGTGCGGCTGCTGAACCTCCTGATCGCCGTCACCGCCGCGGTCACCGTCACCGTCGCGATGCGGGTGGTCGGCCTGCTGCTGGTCAGCGCCCTGATGGTGATCCCGGTCGCGGCCGCCCAGCAGATCGCCCGCAGCTTCGCCGTCACCTTCGTGGTCGCGGTGGCCATCGGTGTGGCGGTGACCCTGTCGGGCACCGTGGCCTCGTACTACGTGGACGTGCCGTCCGGCGCGACGATCGTGCTGCTGGCCATCGGCCTGTTCGTGGTGCTCACCGCGCTCGCGGCCCCGCTGGCCAGGAAGCGCGCCCGGGCTGCCGCGGGGCCCGCCGAGCAGTGCACCCTGAAGGTGCCCGGCGGCCGTCCCGCGGCGGACGACATCAGCGTCTGATGCGACGGTGGGACGTGCGCTCGTACACGCGGGCGTACGTCTCTCTACGTAAATGTAGGTGTAGATGTAAGCGGCCCATCCGGGTTCCGGTCATCACCTGGCACAATGGCCGGACGCATGTGCAGGGGGAAGTCCAGCAGTTCCAGGGAGGCAACGGTGGCGACGAGCGCGGGATCTCCGGTACGCGGCCGGTCGACGCGGCAGCGGGCCGCCGTGGCCGCGGCACTCGACGAGGTGGATGAGTTCCGCAGCGCACAGGAGCTGCACGACATGCTCAAACACCGGGGCGATTCGGTAGGGCTGACCACCGTGTACCGCACGCTCCAGTCCCTCGCCGACGCCGGCGAGGTCGATGTGCTGCGCACCAACGACGGCGAGGCCGTCTACCGCAGGTGCAGCACCGACGATCACCACCATCACCTGGTGTGCCGCACCTGCGGCAAGGCCGTCGAGGTCGAGGGCCCGGCCGTGGAGAAGTGGGCGGACCAGATCGCCGCCGAACACGGCTTCCAGGACGTCGCCCACACCATCGAGATCTTCGGCACCTGCGGCGAGTGCGCCGCGGCCGCCGACGCATAACGCGAGAACGGCCGCCGACACCCTGCGGTGTCGGCGGCCGCTCGCCGTTCAGAGCCTGGTCAGATACCGGTCCAGGAGGCCGCGCAGCCGGTCCACGTCGGCCGGGCCCGCCGCGCCCCGCTTGGGGATCACCGTCAGCGATCCCGCCTTCTTGTCGGGGCTCAGCAGGACGAAGACCGCGTCCGTCTCCGCGTAGCGCGGGAACGCCTGCCAGCCCGTCGTGATCTCCCCGAGGGCCGTGGTGCCGCGAAAACCGCTGTCGTCCACGACCGTGCGGCACTCGCCGTGCCGCTCCACCAGCCTGTACAGGGCCTGGGCCTGGCGCCGGGGGGCCGACGCGATGAGCGCCACGCTCATGACCATGCACACCCCCATGACGACCGGCGCCGCGCTCGGGCCGTCACCACCCCAGATGAAGGCGATCTCCAGCGCGACGAGGATCACCCCCGCGGTCAGCAGCGGCCACCTCAGGCGCCCGACGCCGGTCCGGCGCGCCCGCGCCCGCAGCGCCTGGTGGAAGTCGTCCTGCGTGTACCGGTAGACCAGCTCCACCGGCTGCGTCGCCACTGTCTCGTTCACCTTGCTCGATTCGTTCGGATCGTTCACTCAGCCGCGGAACCTTCCCGCGGCTGCTGCTCATTGGGGATCGCCCCGCCGAACCTCCGGTCGCGCTGGGCGAATTCGTAGCAGGCGTCCCACAGATTGCGGCGGTCGAAGTCCGGCCACAGCACGTCCTGGTAGACCATTTCGGCATAAGCGCTCTGCCAGATCAGGTAGTTGGAGGTGCGCTGCTCGCCCGAAGGACGCAGGAACATGTCCACATCCGGCATGTCCGGGTAGTAGAGGTACTTGGCGAAGGTCTTCTCGTTGACCTTCGCCGGGTCGAGCCGGCCGGCCCGCACATCGGCCGCCAACGCCTGTGCGGCGTCCGCGATTTCCGCACGCCCGCCGTAGTTCATGCAGAAATACAGCGTCAGCGCGTCATTGTCCTTGGTCTGCTCCTGGGCGACCTGGAGCTCCTTGGCCACGGACTTCCACAGCTTGGGCATCCGGCCCACCCAGCGCACCCGGACCCCGAGTCCGTCCAGCTGGTCGCGGGTCTTGCGGATGAAGTCGCGGTTGAAGTTCATCAAGAAGCGCACCTCGTCCGGCGAGCGCTTCCAGTTCTCGGTGGAAAAGGCGTACAGCGAGATGTTCTTGACGCCCATCTCGATCGCCCCCTGCAGCACGTCCAGCACCTGCTCGGCGCCCACCTTGTGCCCCTCGGTCCGCGGCAGCCCGCGCTGCTTGGCCCACCGGCCGTTGCCGTCCATGACGATCGCGACATGGCCGGGGACCAGCTCACCGGGGATCTTCGGCGGACGCGCACCGGAGGGGTGCGGCTCGGGCGTCAGGTATGCACGCCGATTACGTCCCAGAATCCCGCGTCGTGCCATGCGCGCCACGTCTCCTATTTCTCTCGCCGACGGGCTTCGCAGCCGGCCGGTGTCATGGATGTATGGGGTTGTCCGTGAGTGGGTGTACGAGGCCGCCGGGCCTATTTCTCCACGTACCGCAAGGACCGCAGACCGCGCTCCAGGTGCCAGTGCAGATACGCCGCCACCAGCCCGCTGCCCTCGCGTACGTGCCGGGGCTCGCAGGCATCGGCGGTCGCCCAGTCCCCCGTGAGCAGCGCCCCCAGGAGCCCGATGGCCTCCGAGGAGGGTACGACGCTGCCGGGCACCCGGCAGTCGCCGCACACCACGCCTCCGGAGGCCACGGAGAAGAACCGGTTGGGACCGGGCATTCCGCACTTCGCGCAGCCCTCGAAACTGGGCGCGTACCCGTTCACGGCCAGCGAGCGCAGCAGGAAGGCGTCCAGCACCAGATGCGGCTCGTGCTCCCCGCGCGCCAGCGTGCGCAGCCCGCCCACCAGCAGCAGATACTGCTGGACGGCCGGCTCGCCCTCGTGGTCGGTGAACCGCTCCGCCGTCTCCAGCATGGCCGTCCCGGCCGTGTAGCGGGCGTAGTCCGTGACGATTCCGCTGCCGTACGCGGCGATCGTCTCACTCTGCGTACACAGCGGCAGGCCGCGCCCGAGCAGCTCGCTGCCGCGCGCGAAGAACTGCACGTCCACGTGCGAGAACGGCTCCAGCCGCGCCCCGAACTTCGACTTGGTGCGCCGCACCCCACGCGCCACGGCCCGTACGCGGCCGTGACCGCGCGTGAGGATCGTGATGATGCGGTCCGCTTCCCCCAGCTTCTGGGTGCGCAGCACAATGCCGTCGTCGCGGAACAGACTCATGCCGCCATTCTCCCGCACGCCGCACCCCGCCCTGCCCCCGGCCGGAGTGCGAGGGGCGGTGGTGCGCCGCACCTTTCCTTCAGGGGGCAGGGGGGCTCGCTGAAAGGCGGTGCCCGATGGCACCCCACGGGCGCCGCGTCGCAGCGCGGCGCACGTTATGGGCGCGAGTGCCCCGTACGGACAGCCGGTTACCCGTCTCGCGGGCCGGTCGGGACGGGGTGCGGGCAGCTCAGGACGGGGTGCGGGCCGCCGCCATGAGGCGGGCCGTGTCGTCGGGGCACAGGAGGAGGGCCGTGCCGACGGTGGTGAGGACCTCGCGCTCGGAGGGGCTGTAGGGGCCGTCGGCCAGGGCGATGCGGGCGCCCTGGAGGAGGAGCGATTCGCGGCCGGCCGGAGCGAGGTGCGGGGCGAGGGGCTCCAGCGCCTCGTGGAGCTCTATGGCCAGCGCCGTACCGCAGGGGTCCAGGCCGCCGCGGCCGCCGCCGAAGTCCGTTGTGGAGCCGCCCCCTTCGTAGGCGCGCGGCAGCCTGCCGGTGTCGGCGGCCAGCGCGGCGAGGAGGGTGAGCAGCTGGTCCTCCGTGCAGTCGGCGAAGCCGGAGGAGCGCACCGTCTCGACGGCGGTGCCGCGGACCGCGCGGGAGGCCGTGCCGCCGGCGGCCAGCACCGCGAGGGTGATGGTGTGCACGGCGTCGCGGAGCATCGCCGAGAAGCGGGTGGTGGTGGGGTGGTCCAGGGTGTCCAGGCCGAAGTGGCCGCGGCAGGCGCAGCATTCGACGACCGGGCCCGCGGTGCCGCGCGGCAGCAGCGGCACACCGAGGACGGTCAGACGGCGGCAGCCGGTGCGGCGCTCGTAGTTGCGGTCACCGCCGCAGTCGGGGCAGAAGAACTCGCCGTCGGCCACGGTGCGCCACGACGTACGCACGCCCACCACACACACCTTGCGCATCACGCCGGACCTCCGAAAAACGCTTCGGCAACGTTCCACTCGCCACGCCCGCTCCACCTCTGCTCAACACGTGGGCGTCGAAAGCAGAGCCTGCCGCGTTGACGTGATGTTAGCCACATCGATGATGCGGCGTCAGTACCTCGTACCGGACAACTGCCCGGATACGTAAGAGCCTGGGCCGAAACCCCGCCCGTCCGAGGTGGACGGGCGGGGCCGGGTTGACGCGGGGTGTGCGGGTGTCAGCGCGCCGCGCGGTTGACGGCCGAGACCACGGCCTTGATCGAGGCGCGCACGATGTTGGCGTCGACGCCGACGCCCCACAGGACCTTGTCGCCGATGGCGCATTCGACATAGGCGGCGGCCTGGGCGCCGGCGCCCTCGCTCATGGTGTGCTCGACGTAGTCCAGTACGCGTACGTCGGCGTCGATGGCGGTCAGCGAGTCGATGAAGGCGGCCAGCGGGCCGTTGCCGGTGCCGGTCAGGACCGTGTCGGCGCCGTCGACGACGGCCTCGACGGTCAGCGCGTCGGTGCCCTCGCTCGTGGTCGAGGTCTGGGCGGAGCGCAGCGCGATCCGGCCCCAGGCGTTGTCGGGCGTGGGCAGGTACTCGTCCTGGAAGACGGTCCAGATGTCGGCGGGGGTGACCTCGCCGCCCTCGGCATCGGTCTTGTCCTGGATGATCCGC
>NZ_JBSIBZ010000032.1:0-81922 GCF_058245575.1 Streptomyces sp. UF-297
GAGCAGGGGGGCCGCGCCGGTGCGCCGGGCCGCGGCCGCGCCCGCCCCGGCCCGCGGGGAGCGCAGCAACTGCTCGCCCGCCGTGCGCGCCTGGTCGGTGAGCGCCGCCGTACGCAGCCGGACCAGGGCCGCCAGCACCTGCCCCTCGGGGGCGTCACCGGCGCAGTCGTCGGCGGGCTGCGGCCGACCGGCCGGCAGGGAGCAGGCGGCGAGCAGGCCCGGCAGACCCGGCAGGGGAGCGGCGTCGGTGTCGGAGGTGTCCCAGGGGGCGACGGCGACCATGGCCAGCGGGGTGCCGTCCGCCGTGCGCAGCGCCGCGCCCAGGGCGTCGGCCGCGGCCGGGCGGGCGGCCGGGCGGCAGGTCAGCAGCTCGCGCAGCAGATCGCCCAGTTCGGCGCCGGAGCGGGCCTCGGCCGCCAGCAGCGCGCCGATGCGGTCGGCGGTCTCCATCGCCTGTGCGATCCGGGCGTCGGGCTCGGTGCCCGCCCCGCCCAGCGCCAGGTCGGTCAGATGCCCGTCGTCCAGCAGCCAGACATAGCCGTGCACGGTGCCCCGGTGGCGTACGGGCAGACAGATCCGCCCCCTGAAGACGCCGGCCGCCGGGTCCGGGGGGATGCGCAGGGCCGTTTTCGCGCGGGCGATGCCGAAGCCCTCGAACCACGCGCGCACCGCCGCGGTCGAGCGCCGCTGGAGGATCGATCGGGTACGGACCGGATCCATGGCCAGATCGTCCTCGCCGTCGTGCGCGCCGAAGGCGATCAGCGCGAAGTCCCGGTCCTCCAGGGTCGCCGGGGCCCCGAGCGCCTCCGAGACCTCGTCAACGAGCTGTTGGTAATCGCCCCGCATCCGCCGCGTGGCTCCTTTCCGGTCGCATCCCACTGGTGTCCCGCCGACCATTCTCATACATGTGTCTGAGATGCAGGGCACGAAGGCGTGACAGCTGTCGATGGTCCAGATCCCTGGAGATCTCTAGGTTTCACGGTGGTTCTCCGTGCCGCGCCCGGGCCGTTGTTTCGCGTTCCCCGGCCGGTACCTTTCTGCTGTTTCATTGGAGGTGCCCGTGCTGGCTCCCGTGATCCTCACCGCGTCCCGCAGCGACAAGATGCGCCGTTTCGTTTCGGCGGCCCCGGGCACCAAACAGGTCGTCGACCGCTTCATCGCCGGTGAGACCGTCGACCAGGTCGTCCCGATCGTCCAGGACGCCGCGGCCAAGGGCCTCGAAGTCACCCTGGACGTGGTCGGCGAGGACATCACCACGGTCGAGCAGTCGCACGCCGCGCGCGACGCCTACCTGGAGCTGATCGGGCGTCTGAAGGAGCTGGGCCTGGGCGAGAAGGCCGAGATGTCGGTCAAGCTCTCCATGTTCGGCCAGTCCCTCCAAGACGGCCACGAGCTGGCGCTGGCCAACGTCCGCCCGGTCGTCGAGGCCGCCGCCGCGATCGGCACCACGGTCACCCTGGACGCCGAGGACCACACCACCCTCGACTCGATGTTCGCCATCCACGAGGAGCTGCGGAAGGACTTCCCGCAGACCGGCTGCGTCATCCAGGCCTACCTCTTCCGCACCGAGGACGACGCCCGCCGCCTGGCCGCGGCCGGCAGCCGGGTGCGTATCGTGAAGGGTGCCTACAAGGAGCCCGCCACCGTCGCCTACCAGGACAAGGCGGCCATCGACAAGGCGTTCGTCCGCATCGTCAGGATTCTGATGGCGGGCGAGGGCTACCCGATGATCGGCTCCCACGACCCGCGCCTGATCGCCATCGCGCAGGAACTGGGCCGGCAGGCGGGGCGCAAGCTGGACGAGTACGAGTTCCAGATGCTGTACGGCATCCGCAGCGAGGAGCACGTCCGGCTGGCGGCCGAAGGACACCGGATGCGCGTCTACACGGCGTACGGCACCGACTGGTACGGCTACTTCATGCGCCGGCTGGCCGAGAAGCCCGCGAACCTGCTGTTCTTCGCCCGCTCCGTGCTCACCAAGAGCTGAGACACCGGCTCTGAGCGCCGGCCGGGGCCGGACCTGAAGGTTCCGGCCCTCCGGGCGCCCACAACTTAATGTCCCCTGACACCCCCCGATCGAAGGAGACACGGCCATGGACGCTGTGACCCAGGTCCCGGTGCCGGTTAACGAGCCGGTCCACACCTACGCCCCCGGCTCCCCGGAGCGCGCCCGCCTGGAGGCCAAGCTCAAGGAGCTGGCCGGCAACCCCATCGAGCTGCCGATGACCATCGGCGGCGAGCGGCGGATGGGCGGCGGCGAGCGCTTCGACGTCGTCCAGCCGCACAACCACTCCGCCAAGCTCGGCACGTACGCCAACGCCACCGTCCAGGACGCCCAGGACGCGGTGGACGCCGCCCTGGCCGCCGCCCCGGCCTGGCGCGCGCTGTCCTTCGACGACCGCGCCGCGATCATCCTGAAGGCCGCCGACCTGCTGGCAGGCCCCTGGCGCGAGACGATGGCCGCCTCCACGATGCTGGGCCAGTCCAAGACCGCGCAGCAGGCCGAGATCGACACCCCCTGCGAGCTGGTGGACTTCTGGCGCTTCAACGTGCACTTCGCGCGCCAGATCCTCGCCGAGCAGCCCCCGGCCAACGCCCCCGGCGTCTGGAACCGCTCGGACCACCGTCCTCTCGAGGGCTTCGTCTACGCGATCACGCCCTTCAACTTCACCGCGATCGCCGGCAACCTGCCGACCGCCCCGGCCCTGATGGGCAACGTGGTCGTCTGGAAGCCGTCCCCGACCCAGACCCACTCCGCGGTGCTGCTCATGCAGCTCCTGGAGGAGGCCGGGCTCCCCAAGGGCGTCATCAACCTCGTCACGGGCGACGGCAAGGACGTCTCCGAGGTGGCCCTGAACCACCCCGACCTGGCCGGCATCCACTTCACCGGCTCGACCAAGACCTTCCAGTACCTGTGGAAGACGGTCGGCAACAACATCGAGAAGTACAAGACCTACCCGCGTCTGGTCGGCGAGACCGGCGGCAAGGACTTCATCGTCGCCCACCCGAGTGCCGACCGCGCGGTGGTCAAGACCGCCATGACCCGTGGCGCCTTCGAGTTCCAGGGCCAGAAGTGCTCCGCGGCCTCGCGCGCGTACGTCCCGGCCTCCATCTGGAACTCCGGCTTCAAGGAAGAGTTCGCCGCCGAGGTCGACGGCCTCACCCAGGGCGACGTGTCCGACCTGTCGAACTTCATGTCGGCCGTCATCGACGAGCGCTCCTTCGCCAAGAACAAGGCCGCCATCGACCGCGCCAAGAACGACCCGACCGTCGAGGTCGTGGCCGGCGGCACGTACGACGACAGCCAGGGCTACTTCGTACGCCCGACCGTTCTCGTCTCCACCGACCCGGAGAACGAGATCTTCAAGGACGAGTACTTCGGCCCGATCCTGGGCGTCTACGTCTACGAGGACGCCGAGTACGACGCGATGCTGGAGCAGATGGAGTCGGCCTCGGCCTACGGCCTGACCGGCTGCGTCATCGCCCAGGACCGCGCCGAGGCGGCCCGTACCTGTGAGGTGCTGCGCTTCGCGGCCGGCAACTTCTACATCAACGACAAGCCCACCGGTGCCGTCGTCGGCCAGCAGCCCTTCGGCGGCGGCCGCGCCTCGGGCACCAACGACAAGGCGGGCGCCAAGCAGAACCTGATGCGCTGGACCTCCACCCGCTCCATCAAGGAGACCCTGGTCCCGCCGACGGACTACCGCTACCCGCACATGGGCTGACGCCCCGGGGCACCACGGATGCGGCCCGGCTTCCCTTAGGGGGGCCGGGCCGCATCCGTCTCAGATAGTAGGAAGCCAAAGTAATTGTGCAGACATCACGGCCCGGCTGGCTTACGTTTGTAGAAGCCGAACGTCCCGCTCCATCGAGCGAAGGCGGATGCGGCCCGGTGCGCCGGTGCAGGTGACCCCTGCCGCGCCGTGGCCCCCGCCCCTTCCGGCGCGTATCTGAGAAGGCACATTCCTTGAACCCTCTCGGGGCTTTTCGCATGGGAGACGTGAATCATGGCCACGACCGCTGTCCGCAGGACCCGTCACTCCGCCCGTACGACCAATGAGGCCGACCGCAAGGCGGCCGCCGCCGCGCTGCAGCGGGCGCTGGACCGCCGCGACAACGGCGGCTCCACCGGACACTGAGCGCCCCGGTCCCGGTACGGACACCCACCCGGCCGTGTCCCGGTAGGACATGACGTCCCACAGGGTCACGGCCGGTGTACGGTCCGTACATGACTGTGGCGCCATCGTCGACCGACCGCCCAGCCGGTGACCCGGTGGCCGGGGAATTCGCCGGACACAGCGCGCTGATCACCGGAGGGGCCTCCGGGATCGGGCTGGCCGTCGCCCGGCGGCTGGCGCGGGCCGGCGCCGCCGTGGTGCTGGCCGACCGCGACGGGGAGAGCGCGCGCAAGGCCGCCGCCGAGCTGTCGGGCGAGGGCGCGCGCGCCGTCGCCCTCGCCGTGGACGTGGCCGATCCCGCCTCCGTCGAGGCCGCGGTGCGCCGCACCGTCGAGGTGCTCGGCGGGCTGACGCTGGCCGTCAACAACGCGGGCATCGGCGGGCCCAACGCGCCGACCGGCGAGTACGCGCCCGAGGACTTCAAGCGCGTCATCGACATCAACCTCGGCGGCGTCTTCCACTCGCTGCGCTACGAACTGCCCGTGATGGCCGCGGCGGGCGGCGGCGCCATCGTCAACATGGCCTCCATCCTGGGAAGCAACGGCTTCAACAACACCCCGGCCTATGTCGCCGCCAAGCACGGCGTCATCGGGCTCACCAAGACCGCGGCCCTCGAATACGCCGCGCGGGGCATCCGTACCAACGCCGTGGGCCCCGGCTTCATCGACACCCCGCTGCTGCGCGAGGCCGACCCGGCCGCCCGGCACTTCCTCGCCTCGCTCTCCCCGGCGGGCCGGCTGGGCACCGCCGAGGAGGTCGCCGAACTGACCGCGTTCCTGCTCTCGGACCGCGCCTCGTACATCAACGGCAGCTGCCACCTGGTGGACGGGGCCTACTCCGCGCGCTAGCGGGAGCCGCGGCGCTCGACGGTGAAGTGGTCGATGCGCCGGCCCGATTCGGCGAGGGCGGTGACGGCCATCCGGGGGCGGGGGCCGGGATGGACCCGGACCGCGATGAAGGAGAAGCCGGTGTAGCGCACCCGGGACCACTCCACGCTCTCCTTCGCCTTCTCGCCGTCCTTGGTCCAGTGGTACGTGGCCACGGAGTCCAGGTCCTGGACGTGGCCCTCGTGGCTGTCGGGCACGGGGAAGTCGTACAGGGCCTTGCCCGCGCCGCCCGCCGTGACGTACACGATCCCCTCGCGCGCGGGGTCCACGCTTGCGCCGACGGGCACCCGAGCGCTGCGGCGGCCGCCCTTGAGGGCGTCGGTGCGCTCGTAGATGTGGTTGTGGCCGTTGACGACCAGATCCACCCGGTGTTTGTCGAACAGCGGCAGCCAGGCGTCGCGCACGCCGCCGTCGGAGGCGTGCGCGGTGGTGGTGGAGAAGGCGCAGTGGTGGAAGAAGACGACGACGAAGTCGATGCCGTCGCGGGCGCGCAGCTCGCCCAGGCGGCGGTCCAGCCACGCGGTCTGCCGGCCCGCCAAGTAGCCCTGGTTGGCGGGGATTTCGTAGGAGACGTCGTTGGCGTCCAGGGCGACGACGGCGAGGTTGGCGTAGGTGAAGGAGTAGACGCCGGGGGCCTTGGCGGCGTCCGGGCCGTTGCCGGGCAGGGTCCAGCGGGCGCTCTGGCCGCCGTAGCCGTTGGGGGAGTACCAGGCCTCCATGTCGTGGTTGCCGGTGGTCACCATCCACGGCACGGACTTGGCCACCGACTCGGTCTGGGCCAGGAACTGGTCCCACACCCGGGCGTCGTAGGTGTCGTGGTCGCTGCCGTGCCCCGAGGAGTCCGCGTAGCAGATGTCCCCGGCGTGCAGGTGGAAGGCGGGGGCCTGGCCCAGGATCAACTGGTCGTTGGCGAGCGCGTCGTAGCTGACGCCCTGGTCGCCGAAGGCGGTGAAGGTGAAGGGCTCGGGCCGGGCGGGGGCCGTACGGAAGGTGCCCAGGGTGCCGATGTGGCGCGCGTCGGCGGGGTCGAAGCCGTCGTGCCCCACGCCGTAGTAGTACGTCGTGCCGGGGCGCAGTCCGTCCAGCGCGGCGTGCAGGTAGTACTGGTCGACGGCCGGGAGCTTCTTGGACAGCGCGGGGGTGTGCAGCGCGCGGACCTCGGCCTGGATCTTGACGCCCAGGTCCCAGGGCTTGAGTCCCACCCGCAGATACGGGCGTCGGACGGGGAGGGGGACCTGCCAGGAGACGCGCATCTGGCGCTCGGGGTCGGCGCCGAAGGCGAGGTGCCGGCCGAAGGGGGCGACCAGCGCGCCGTCCACCGCGGCGGTGGCGCGGGCGGTGTGCGGGGCGGGGGGAGAGGCGGAGGGGGCGGCGGGCGGGGCCGCGCAGGCCGCCGCGGAGAGCAGGCCGGTGCCGGCGAGCGCGCCCGTGGCGGCGGCCGAGACGCGCAGGGCCGAGCGGCGGGTCAGCCGCGCGCCCAGCTTCGTACGGAGGTACTCGTGCTGCTCGGGCATGGTCATGCGGCGGGCGAGCTGCTCGGGGATGCCGACGCGGGGGGTGGGGGATTCGGGGGCCGTGCCCCGGGGTGTCGCTGCCATGGAAGGGAAGTTCCCACCGCGGGCCGACTTGATGGCGTACCCGCGGTGAACGCGGGGTGGCGCGCCGCCCATGTGTCCGTATGCCGGACGTCAAGTGTCAATCAATGGGACGGGGAGTAGCCTCCAGTCATGTCTCGCAGCATGCGCCTCGCAGTGATCCCCGGTGACGGAATCGGCCAGGAAGTAGTGGCCCAGGGCCTGAAGGTCCTGAGCGCGGTCCTCCCGCAGGAGGTGAAGCTGGAGACCACCGAGTACGACCTCGGCGCCAAGCGATGGCACGCCACCGGCGAGACGCTCCCGGACAGCGAACTGGCCTCGCTCAAGAACCACGACGCGATCCTGCTGGGCGCGATCGGCGACCCGTCCGTGCCCTCCGGCGTCCTGGAGCGCGGCCTGCTGCTCAAGCTGCGCTTCGCCTTCGACCACTACGTCAACCTGCGCCCCTCCAAGCTCTTCCCCAACACCGCGACCCCGCTCGCGGGCCGCCCCGAGATCGACTTCGTGGTCGTCCGCGAGGGCACCGAAGGCCCCTACACGGGCAACGGCGGCTCGCTGCGCACCGGCACCCCGGCCGAGGTGGCCACCGAGGTCAGCGTGAACACGGCCTACGGCGTGGAGCGCGTGGTGCGCGACGCCTACGAGCGGGCCCAGGCCCGGCCGCGCAAGAAGCTGACGCTGGTTCACAAGAACAACGTCCTGGTCTACGCGGGCCACATGTGGAAGAAGATCTTCGACAAGGTGGGCGAGGAGTACCCCGAGGTCACCACCGACTATCTGCACGTCGACGCCGCGACGATCTTCTTCGTCACCCAGCCCGAGCGCTTCGATGTGATCGTCACCGACAACCTCTTCGGCGACATCCTCACCGACCTCGCCGCGGCCGTCACCGGCGGCATCGGCCTGGCCGCCTCCGGGAACATCAACCCGAGCGGGGCCTTCCCGTCCATGTTCGAGCCGGTGCACGGCTCGGCCCCCGACATCGCGGGCACCGGCAAGGCCGACCCGACGGCCACCGTGCTCTCCGTCGCCCTGCTGCTGCGCCACCTCGGCTTCGAGGCGCAGGCGGCCCGTATCGAGGCGGCCGTGGCGGCGGACCTGGAGGCCAGGGACGGCTCCGGGGCCCGTACGACGGACGAGATCGGCGACGCGCTGGCGGCACGAGTAGCGGGCTGACGCCCGCCGCGACCAGGACACAAACCGGTACACAGCGGTGGGGGCACCCGCCGCTGTGCTACCGCGCGGTTGGGTGCGACCATCGATCCCAGGCCGCGCACGCGTTTCCGCGACGGATCCCACGAGAGCGATAATCGAACGTGGGGCCCGCCGCATGAGGGGAACTCGTATCTCTCCACACGCCTTCGTGAGCGCGGCCGCCACAACCAAACGGTGAAGGAAACGCACTCATGACGACGCCCACGATCGAGCTCAAGCCCTCCTCGCACCCGCTCTCCGACACGGAGCGGGAGCAGATCCTGGCCAACCCCGGTTTCGGACGCCACTTCACCGACCACATGGTCACGGTCAAGTGGACGGAGGGCAGGGGCTGGCACGACGCACAGCTGGTTCCCTACGCCCCGCTGTCCATCGATCCGGCGAACATGACCCTGCACTACGCCCAGACGATCTTCGAGGGGCTCAAGGCCTACCGCCAGCCCGACGGCTCGGTGGCCACCTTCCGCCCCGACGCCAACGCCCGCCGCTTCCAGGCCTCCGCGCGCCGCCTGAGCATGCCCGAGCTGCCGGTGGAGACCTTCATCGAGGCCTGTGACGCGCTGGTCAAGCAGGACAAGGAGTGGGTGCCGGCCAGCGGCGAGGAGTCGCTGTACCTGCGCCCGTTCATGTTCGCCACCGAGGTCGGGCTGGGCGTGCGGCCCGCCAACGAGTACCTCTTCGTGGTGATCGCCTCGCCGGCCGGCGCGTACTTCTCCGGCGGCATCAAGCCGGTGTCGGTGTGGCTCTCGCAGGAGTACGTGCGGGCCGTGCGCGGCGGCACGGGTGCCGCCAAGACCGGCGGCAACTACGCCGCGTCCCTGGTCGCCCAGGCCCAGGCCGCCGAGCAGGGCTGCGACCAGGTGGTGTGGCTGGACGCGATCGAGCGCCGCTGGATCGAGGAGATGGGCGGCATGAACCTGTACTTCGTGTACGGGAACAAGATCGTGACGCCTGAGCTGACCGGCTCGCTGCTGCCCGGCATCACCCGTGACTCGCTGCTGAGCATCGCCGCCGACCTGGGGTACGAGGTCGCCGAGGGCCGTATCAGCGTCGAGGACTGGAAGCGCGGCACCGAGGACGGTTCGCTGAGCGAGGTCTTCGCCTGCGGCACCGCCGCCGTCATCACGCCGGTCGGCTCGGTGAAGTCGGCCGACGCCGACTGGACGGTGGGCGACGGACAGCCGGGCGAGGTCACCATGAAGCTGCGCAAGGCCCTGCTGGAGATCCAGACGGGCGCGGCGGCCGACCCGCACGGCTGGATGCACCCGCTGGGCTAGGGAGCCCGCCCCGCCGCCAGGGCTGAGGGATTCACCCGCGGCCGCCCCTCGACAACGACGGGCGGCCGCGGGTTTTTCTGTGCCGGCGGACGTTTTGAGCGTCATTCAATGTGGCCCGGTTCCGACGGCCAAGTCAACCCTTCCGGGATGGGGGATTGTTGTTTAGAGTGACGCTCTAAACGAGCTGGAGGTGTGGCGGAATGCGGCTGACTCCGACCGAGCGCGACCGGCTGCTGCTGTTCGGCGCCGCCGAGCTGGCGCGGGCGCGCCGGGCCCGCGGGCTGAGGCTGAACGTTCCGGAGGCCACCGCGGTCATCGCGGACACGGTCTGCGAGGTGGCCCGCGACGGCGGGCGGCTCGCCGAGGCCATCGAGGCGGGCCGTACGGTGCTCGGCCCCGAGGACGTGCTGCCGGGGGTGGCCGATGTGGTCACCGAGGTGCATGTGGAGGCCGTCTTCGAGGACGGCTCACGGCTCGCGGTGGTCACCGCGCCGATCCGCGGCGGCTCGCTGGGCGATCACGCCCCCGGTGCCGTACGCCCGGGACCGCCCCACGCGCAGCCGGAACCCGCGCTGACGCTGCCCGTACGCAACACCGCGGCCGTGCCCGTCAGCGTCACCTCGCACTTCCACTTCTTCGAGGCCAACCCCCGGCTGCACTTCGACCGCGCGGCCGCCTACGGCATGCGGCTGTGCGTACCGGCCGGCTCCTCGGTGCGCTTCGACCCCGGCGGCCAGGCCGAGGTCGGACTGGTGCCGATCGGCGGCGAGCGGATCGCGATCGGCTTCGCGGGGCTGGTGGACGGGCCGCTGGACGCGCCCGGCGCGAAGGCACAGGCACTGCGGCGGGCGGCCGCCTGCGGCTATCTGGGAGCGTGAGGAGCGGCGATGACGGCGATCGACCCACGGGAGTACGCGGCGGTGCACGGGCCGCGGGCGGGGGACCGGGTGGTCCTGGGCGACACCGGGCTGGTGGTGCGCGTCGAGTCCGATGCGCAGGAGCCCGGCGAGGAGTTCCTGGCGGGCTTCGGCAAGACGGCCCGCGACGGGCTGCACCTGAAGGCCGCCGCCGTGCGCGAGACCTGCGACGTGGTGATCAGCAATGTGCTGGTGATCGACGCCGTACAGGGCATCAGGAAGGTGTCCGTCGGCATCCGCGAGGGCCGTATCCACGCCATCGGACGGGCCGGGAACCCGGACACGCTGGACGGCGTGGACGTCGTCGTGGGCACCGGCACCTCCATCGTGTCCGGCGAGGGCCTGATCGCGACGGCCGGCGCGGTGGACACCCATGTCCACCTGCTCTCGCCGCGGGTGATGGAGGCCTCGCTCGCCTCCGGCGTCACCACGATCATCGGCCAGGAATTCGGTCCGGTGTGGGGGGTGGGCGTCAACTCGCCCTGGGCGCTGCGGCACGCCTTCTCCGCCTTCGACGCCTGGCCGGTCAACATCGGCTTCCTGGGCCGGGGTTCGTCCTCCGGCGCGGCCCCGCTCGTCGAGGCGCTGGCCGAGGGCGGCGCCTGCGGCTTCAAGGTGCACGAGGACATGGGCGCGCACACCCGCGCCCTGGACACCGCGCTGCGCGTCGCCGAGGAGTACGACGTCCAGGTGGCCCTGCACAGCGACGGGCTGAACGAGTGCCTGTCGGTGGAGGACACCCTCAAGGTGCTGGACGGGCGCACCATCCACGCCTTCCACATCGAGGGCTGCGGCGGCGGACACGTACCCAACGTCCTGAAGATGGCGGGCGTGCCCAACGTCATCGGCTCCTCCACCAACCCCACCCTCCCCTTCGGGCGGGACGCGGTCGCCGAGCACTACGGGATGATCGTCTCCGTACACGACCTGAAGACCGACCTGCCCGGGGACGCCGCCATGGCGCGCGACCGCATCCGGGCCGGGACGATGGGCGCCGAGGACGTGCTGCACGACCTGGGAGCCATCGGGATCACCTCCTCCGACGCGCAGGGCATGGGCCGGGCGGGCGAGACGGTGCGGCGCACCTTCGCCATGGCCGGGAAGATGAAGGCCGAGCTGGGGCCCGGCGAGGGCGACGGGCCGCACGACGACAACGGCCGGGTGCTGCGCTATGTCGCCAAGCTGACGGTCAACCCCGCCATCGCCCATGGCCTCGCGCACGAGATCGGGTCCATCGAGGTGGGCAAGCTGGCCGACATCGTGCTGTGGAAGCCGCAGTACTTCGGCGCCAAGCCGCAGCTCGTGCTGAAGTCGGGCTTTCCCGCGTACGGGGTCACCGGCGACCCCAATGCCGCCACCGACACCTGTGAACCCCTCGTGCTGGGGCCGCAGTTCGGGGCGCACGGCGCGGCGCCCGCCGAGCTGTCCGTGGCCTTCGTCGCGCGGGCCGCCGCCGAGCAGGGCCACGACCTGATGCCCACCCGGCGCCGCCGTGTCGCCGTGCGCCACACCCGCGGCATCGGCCCGGCCGACCTGCTCCTGAACTCCCGTACGGGAGCGGTCGAAGTGGACCAGCACACCGGCCTGGTGAGTCTCGACGGCGATCCCCTGCGCTCCGAGGCCGCCGAATCCGTCTCGCTGAACCGGCTCTACTTCCTCTGAACGCCCTGTTTCGAGCCCCCCGATCAAGGCCCCCTGATCTAGGAACCGCGATGACCCTGTACATGCCGCCCGAGTGGGCCCCGCACGAGCGCACCTGGATGGCCTGGCCCGGCCCCAACACCACCTTCCCCACCCCCGAGGACCTGGACGAGGCCCGGCAGGCGTGGGCCGCCGTCGCCCGCGCCGTGCGCCGCTTCGAGCCCGTCACCATGGTGTGCGGACCCGGGCAGTCGGCCTGCGCCCGCGAACTCCTGGGCCCCGGCGTGGAGTTGGTCGAGCGCGAGCTGGACGACGCCTGGATGCGCGACATCGGCCCCACCTTCGTCCGCGAGACGCAGGGCGGGAGAAGCCAACTGGCCGCCGTGGACTGGACGTTCAACGGCTGGGGTGCCCAGGACTGGGCCCGCTGGGACCACGACGCCAAGATCGGCGCGCAGGTCGCGGACCTGGCCGGCGCCGCCACCCACAGCTCCCTCCTGGTCAACGAGGGCGGCGGCATCCACGTCGACGGCGAGGGCACCGTCCTGCTCACCGACACCGTCCAGCTCGGCCCGGAGCGCAACCCCGGCTGGACCCGCGAGCAGGCCGAGGCCGAGATCCACGCCCGCCTGGGCACGACCAAGGCCATCTGGCTGCCGCGCGGCCTGGCCGCCGACTACCCCGAGGACGGCTTCGGCACCCTCGGGCACATCGACCTGGTCGCCTCCTTCGCCCGCCCCGGCGTCGTCCTCGTCCACACCCAGCCCGACCCCGCCCACCCCGACCACGAGCCGTGCAAGGAGAACGTGGCGCTGCTGCGGTCCCGGACCGACGCCAAGGGGCGGCCGCTGGAGGTCGTGGAGATTCCCGCGCCCACCGTCCTGGAGACCGAGGAGGGGTGGGTGGACTACTCCTACATCAACCACTACGTGTGCAACGGCGGCGTGGTGCTGTGCGCCTTCGGCGACGAGCGCGACGAACACGCCGCCGGGATCTTCCGTCGCCTGTTCCCCGGGCGCACCGTCACCCTGGTCGACGCCCGTACGATCTTCGCCGGGGGTGGTGGCATCCACTGCATCACCCAGCAGCAGCCCGTCGTGAACTGACCTGAAGGAGCGAGCGTGGCCCAGGCCCGTGCGCCGCGCAGGCGCAACGCCCCGCCCCGCGAGGAGGTGCTCGCCGCCGCCATGGCCGCCATCGCCGAGCACGGCCTGGACCGGCTGACCATGGCGGGCCTGGGCCGCGCCGTCGGCATGAGCAGCGGCCACCTCCTGTACTACTTCGGCACGAAGGACGAGCTGCTGCTGCAGACCCTCCAGTGGAGCGAGGAGCAGCTGGGCGCCCGGCGCCGGGCGGCGCTGAGCCGCCGCGTAGCGGTACGGGAGCGGCTGGACGACCTGATCGGCCTCTACCTGCCCACCGGACAGGGCGACCCGCGCTGGACGCTGTGGTTCGAGGTGTGGAACCGCTCGCAGAACGCGGACGCGCACACCCGCGAGCGACAGCTGGAACTGGAGCTGGCCTGGCACCGCGACCTGGTGGCGCTGCTGGCCGAGGGCGCCTCCACCGGCGAGCTGCGGACCGTGGACGCGGACCGCTTCGCGACCCGCACCCGCGCCCTGCTGGACGGCTTCGGCACCCACCTCGTGGTCGGACTTCCCGGCGTCGACCGGGCCCAAGTCCTCGCCCACACGAGGGAGTTCCTGGACGAAGGGCTGCTGCCCGAGGCGCCCGCGGACGCTTGACGGCGCGGGTGGGCTGTACGGAAAAGAGCCCATTGACCGCTTGGCGGCGGTGCGGTTGCATCCCTGCGTGCCCTCGGTGCGGGGCCGGGGGCAGGAGTGTTTCCGGGGGGAGACATGGGACGTGGCACACGCGCGGCCATCGGGGCCGCACTGGCCGTCGGGCTCACGGCGGGCGCCGCGGGCGCGGTGCCCTCGGCGCCGCACACCGAGCGATCACGGACCGAGAGAGCCAGCGTCACCCGCGAGGGCACCCAGGCGGACGCGCCCGCCTCCGGAGCCACCGTCAGCGCCGACGGCCGCCGCGTCGCCTTCTCCTCCAAGGCGCGCAGCCTCGGCGGCAACGGCCGCTACTACAGCGCGTTCGTCAAGGACCTGCGCACCGGCACCACCCGCAGGCTCGCCGAAGTGGCGGGCGCGCAGGGCACGTCGGTGCGGGCGATCGACGCGGGCGGGCGCCGGGTGCTGCTGTCCGCGCGCGAGGCGGGCGGGACCGCGCTGTTCCTGCGCGATCTGCGCACCGGGCGGGACACCCGGGTGACCGCGCCGGCGCCGGGCGCCTGGGCCATCGACGGCGCCCTCGCGGCCGGCGCCGGGGCCGTCGCCTTCGGCTCCGACGCGAGCGACCTCGTGGAGCAGGACACCAACGGGCAGCCGGACGTGTTCCTGCGGCGCGGCCGCTGACCGCGGCGGCCTCGGGCCGTGACCACAACGCACGTAAGTACGCGCGATCGTTGTGGTCACGGCTCTTGCCGCGGTGCTGATCGTGGGCGACCGTGATCGGCTATGGGACGAGAGCAATGGAAGAAGATCTGGGTCGGCTCGGCCGGCAACATGGTCGAGTGGTTCGACTGGTTCGTGTACGCCAGCTTCGCGGTGTACTTCGCGGACTCCTTCTTCCCCAAGGGCAATGACACCGCCAACCTCATGAACACCATGGGGATCTTCGCCGTCGGCTTCTTCATGCGGCCGGTCGGCGGCTGGCTGCTGGGCCGGGTCGGCGACCGCAAGGGCCGCAAGGCAGCCCTCACCCTCACCGTCACCCTGATGTCCGCCTCGGCCGTACTGATCGCCGTCGCCCCGACCTACGCGGTGGCCGGCTACGGCGGTGTGGCGGTGCTGCTCATCGCCCGCATGCTGCAAGGCCTCTCCGTCGGCGGGGAGTACGCGGCCAGCGCCACCTACCTCACCGAGGCCTCCGCGCCCGGCCGCCGCGGCTTCGCCTCCAGCTTCCAGTACGTCTCCATGACCGCGGGCCAACTGCTGGGCCTGGGCCTGCAGATCGTCCTGCAGCGCACCATGTCCGAGGACGCGCTGCACAGCTGGGCCTGGCGCATCCCCTTCATCATCGGTGCGCTGGGCGCGGCCGTCGTCTTCTACCTGCGGCGCAACATGCTGGAGACGGAGGTGTACGCGGCCGACGACGACGCCCACACCGACCCCGACCCCGACCGCGGCACCATCAAGGCCCTGTGGGCCCACAAGCGCGAGGCGTTCCTGGTCATCGCCCTGACCATGGGCGGCACGGTCGCGTACTACACGTACACCACCTACCTGACCAAGTACCTCTCCAACAGCGCCGGGATGTCCAAGCCGACCGCCTCCCTGGTCAGCTTCTGCGCGCTGTTCGTCTTCATGTGCATCCAGCCGCTGGCGGGCCGGCTCTCCGACCGCATCGGCCGCCGCCCGCTGCTGATCACCTTCGCGATCGGCTCGACCTTCCTGACCGTGCCGATCCTGACGCTGCTCCAGCACGCCGGGAGCTTCTGGCCGGCCCTGGGTCTGTCCCTGCTCGCGCTGCTCGTCGTCACCGGCTACACCTCGATCAACGCCTGTGTGAAGGCCGAGCTGTTCCCCACCGGCATCCGCGCGCTCGGCGTCGCCCTGCCGTACGCGATCGCCAACGCCCTGTTCGGCGGCACCGCCGAATACGTCGCCCTGTGGTTCAAGAACGGCGGCATCGAGTCGGGCTACTACTGGTACGTCTCCGGCTGCGCCGCCGTCTCGCTGATCGTCTACCTCACGATGCGCGAGACCCGCACCATCGACCTGCACCGGGTGGGGGCCAAGGAGGAGGCGGGCGCGGCGGCGCCGCGGGTCGGCACCGCGAGCTGAGGCGCGTACGGCTTCCCGCGCGGGGGCAGGCGGCTCCCCCGCGCGGGGGAGCCGCACCGAGGGCCGGGCTTGGTTGACTGACGCCATGGCGCATACGAAGAGACTGCCTCCAACGACCATGGCGCTCTCGGTACTTGTGCTGCCGGCCACGCTCCTCGGCCAGGCCCCCACCGCGGCGGCGCACCCCCTCGCCGAGCGCACCGGCATCCTCACCCGCCTCAAGGCCGTCCCCGGCCTGCGCGTCCTGGGCGAGGCGCCCGCCCCCGCCGGACACCGCGCCTTCCGGATGGCCTACCGCCAGCCCGTGGACCACCGGGGCCCGGCCCGCGGCACCTTCGAGCAGCGGCTGATCCTGCTGCACCGCTCCACCGACCGCCCGACGGTCCTCTACACCAACGGCTACGCCCTCAACCCCGACACGGGCTTCGTCAGCGAGCCCGCGGCCCTGCTGGACGGCAACCAACTCAGCGTGGAACAGCGGTACTTCGAAGCCTCCACTCCCAGCCCCACGGACTACTCCGCGCTGGACATCCGGCAGGCCGCGAGCGACCACCACCGCCTGGTGCGGGCCCTGCGGCCCCTGTACACCCGCGCCTGGATCTCCACCGGAGGCAGCAAGGGCGGCATGGCCTCGGTCTACCACCGCCGGTTCTTCCCCCGCGATGTGCAGGGCACCGTCGCCTACAGCGCCCCCAACAACACCGACGACGGCGACGACAGCGCGGTGGACGCCTTCCTCGGCCGGGTGGGGACCGCGCGGTGCCGGGCCGCGCTCAGGTCCGCGCAGCGCGAGGCGCTGCTGCGCCGCGAGGAGATGGTGGCCCGCTATACCCGCTGGGCCGCCCGCACCGGCCGGACGTTCTTCGTCGTCGGCAGCGCCGACCGCGCCTTCGAACTCGCCGTCCTGCGCACCCCGCTGAACTTCTGGATGGGCAAGGACCCGGGCGACCGCGCCGCGATCCCCGCGCCGTCCGCCTCCACCGACGCGCTCTACGCCTTCTTCGAGGACGCCGGCCAGCTCCCCGTCCTGACCGACCAGGTCCTGAGCCGGGTCGTCGCCTCCTTCTGCCAACTGGGCACCCAGCTGGGCAACTTCGAGGTCAGGGCGGCGCATCTGGACGGGCTGCTGCGCCACCCGGGCGTCCAGCAGGCCCGTACCTACGTCCCCCGCGAGATCCCGCTGCGCTTCCAGCCGCGGGCGATGCCCGACATCGACCGCTGGGTGCGCCGCCACGGCAGCGAGCTGCTCCTCGTCTACGGCGAGCGGGACCCCGTACGCGCCGAGCCCTTCCGGCCGGGCCCCGGCAGCCGGGACACCCACGTCCTGCTGGCCCCCGGCGCCAACCACGTGGCGCGCATCGAGAAGCTGGCCCCGCGGGACAGGGCGCGGGCCGTCGCGGCCCTGAAGCGGTGGGCGGGCGCAGCGGCCTGATATCGCCCGGTCCCCGCCCGCATCGTGAGACCGCCCCGTGCTCCTCCGTACGGGTGTGGCAGACTGCGGCCGTGCTCTCGTTCGCCATGATTATTGGCAGCAGGCGCGCCGGTCCGCAGTGACCGCCCGTACGAACCGAGTACGGCGCGGACACCGTCGTCCCAAGACCCGCGCGCAGACCTCTCGCACCCGCGAGGGGTCTTTTCGTTTCCGGCCCACCCGCTGCCGGAGCGGAGCGCGCGGGATCATGGAGGGACGGTGGAGCCGGTTCTTCCGGTAGACCGAGATCCCGACAGGAGCCAGACCAGCATGACGGACACCTCCACGGACGCCCCCGACACCACAGGGCTGTCGGACGACTTCCATGTCTTCGACACCACGCTGCGCGACGGCGCGCAGCGCGAGGGAATCAACCTCACCGTCGCCGACAAGCTGACCATCGCCCGGCACCTGGACGACTTCGGCGTGGGGTTCATCGAGGGCGGCTGGCCCGGCGCCAACCCCCGCGACACCGAGTTCTTCCGGCGAGCCCCCGAGGAGATCGACTTCCAGCACGCCCAGTTGGTGGCCTTCGGCGCCACCCGCAAGGCGGGCGTACGGGTCCAGGACGACCCGCAGGTCGGCGCGCTGCTGGACTCCAAGGCCCCCATCGTCACGCTGGTCGCCAAGTCCCATGTCCGGCATGTGGAACTGGCCCTGCGCACCACGCTGGAGGAGAACCTGGCGATGGTCCGCGACACCGTCGCCTACCTGTGTGAGCAGGGCCGCCGGGTCTTCCTGGACTGCGAGCACTTCTTCGACGGGTACGCGCTGGACCCCGGGTACGCCAAGCGGGTCGTACGGACCGCGAGCGAGGCCGGCGCCGATGTGGTCGTGCTGTGCGACACCAACGGCGGCATGCTCCCCGCGCAGGTCTCCGCGGTCGTACGGACCGTACTGGCCGACACCGGCGCCCGGCTGGGCATCCACGCCCAGGACGACACCGGCTGCGCCGTCGCCAACACCCTGGCCGCGGTGGACGCGGGCGCCACCCACGTCCAGTGCACCGCCAACGGCTACGGCGAGCGGGTGGGCAACTCCAATCTCTTCCCGGTGGTCGCCGCCCTGGAGCTGAAGTACGGCCGCGCCGTCCTGCCCGAGGGCAAGCTCGCCGAGACCACCCGCATCTCGCACGCCGTCGCCGAGGTCGTCAACCTCACCCCCTCCACCCACCAGCCCTATGTGGGCGTCTCCGCCTTCGCGCACAAGGCCGGGCTGCACGCCTCCGCCATCAAGGTCGACCCCGACCTCTACCAGCACATCGACCCCGCCCAGGTCGGCAACAGCATGCGGATGCTGGTCTCGGACATGGCGGGGCGGGCGTCCATCGAGCTCAAGGGCAAGGAGCTGGGCGTCGATCTGGGCGACGACCGCGAGCTGGTCGGCCGGATCGTGGAGCGCGTCAAGGAGCGGGAGCTGGCGGGCTACACCTACGAGGCCGCCGACGCCTCCTTCGAGCTGCTGCTGCGCGAGGAGGTGCGGGGCCGGATCCAGCGCTACTTCACGGTCGAGTCCTGGCGGGCCATCGTGGAGGACCGGCCCGACGGCACGCACGCCAACGAGGCGACGGTGAAGCTGTGGGCCAAGGGCGAGCGGATCGTCGCCACGGCCGAGGGGAACGGCCCGGTCAACGCGCTGGACCGGGCGCTGCGGGTCGGCCTGGAGCGGATCTACCCGCAGCTGGCCGAGATGGAGCTGGTGGACTACAAGGTCCGCATCCTGGAAGGGCGCCTGGGCACCGGCTCGATCACCCGGGTCCTGGTCTCCACCAGCGACGGACACGGCGAGTGGTCCACGGTCGGCGTCGCGGAGAACGTCATCGCGGCGTCCTGGCAGGCACTGGACGATGCCTACGCCTACGGCCTGATGCGAGCCGGGGTGGAGCCGCAGGACTAGAAGTCCAGGCCCCGGCCGGGACCGCGGTGCCCGGCGCCTCCCGCACCTCCCCCGTGTCCCCCCGTGTGTGGGCAGGAGCGCCGGGCACGCTTCAAGGCTGCGCCCGGCGCCGCCCCGGGGGCGAACTGTTTCGGTGTGGACCGAAGGTCGGCCGGCGCCGGGGTGAGCCCGGCGCCGGCCCGGTCCTGGCTCAAGCCTGTTCGGCGGCCTTGACGGCGGAGATGTCGAAGGTCAGCTTGACCTTGTCGCTGACCATCACGCCGCCGGTCTCCAGCGCGGCGTTCCAGGTCAGGCCCCACTGCGAGCGCAGGATCTCGGCGCTGCCCTCGAAGCCGACCCGCTGGGCGCCGTAGACGTCGGTGGCCGCGCCGTTGAACTCCAGGTCGATGCTGACCGGCTTGGTGACGTCCTTGATGGTCAGGTCGCCGGTGATGCGGTACGTGTCGGAGCCGACCCGCTCGGCGGCGGTGGAGCGGAACGTCATCAGCGCGAAGCGCTCGGCGTCGAAGAAGTCGGCGCCGCGCAGGTGGGCGTCGCGGTCGGCGATGCCGGTGTCGACGCTGGGGATCTTGACGTCGATGGCGGCGGTGGAGCGGGACGGGTCGGCGCCGTCCAGGTGCAGCGCGCCCTCGTACTCGGTGAAGGCGCCGCGGACGTTGGTGACCATGGCGTGCCGCACGGTGAAGCCGATCCGGCTGTGCGCGGGGTCGATCGTGTAGTCGCCGGTCAGCGCGGCCAGCGCCGGGTCCGCCTCAAGGACGGCGGTGCCGGTGGCGGCGGATTCGGCGGTGCGCTTGCGGTTGAACAGAGCCATGGCTCCTCCTTGAGAACGGTTTGTTTAACCTTCAACGAGATTTACTCTAGGCCTATCTGGTTCAACATTCAACTTCTGCGGGGTTCCGCTACGCCCATTGCTGTCCCCCGCTCCCCGTGCTGCACTGGCGGCCAGCCTCCAACTGGCCGTACGCGCCGCACAGTTGGCGCTCCATGGAGAGGATCGCCCGTGCCGCCTCCCGCAGCCTTCTCCCGCAGAGGATTCCTCACCGCCGCCACCGCGGGCGCCCTCCCGCTCGCCATGGCCGACGGGCCCGCAGCGGGCGCGGGCGCGGGACGCGCGGCGCCCGATGAGTACGAAGCGCTGCGGCAGCGCTGGCTCGGCCTCCAGCTCGGCACCGGCTACGACCCCGCCGCCGAGCCGTACGCCGCCCGCCTGAAGGAGACCGGCGACCTCGCCCGCGGATTCCGCGCCACCATGGCGCCCACCGACACCTCCCTGTGGCCGGGCCACCCCTTCGACCCGCCCGCCGGCATCACCCGCAGCTACGGCAGGCTGGACACCATGGCGCAGGCCTACGCCCAGCCCGGCACCGGGCTCACCGGCGACGCGGGCCTGGCCGCCGACGTCCTGCGCGGCCTGGACCACCTCGAACGGCGCGTCTACAACCCCGCCACCACCCGCTACGGCAACTGGTGGGAGTGGCAGATCGGCAGCCCCCGGCTCCTCCTGGACACCGTCGCGACCCTGTACCCCCTCATCCCCGAGGACCGCCGCACCGCCCACCTCGCCGCCGTCGACCACTTCGTCCCCGACACGATGCTCGGCGACTACACCGGCACCAGTACGGGCGCCAACCGCGTCGACCTGTGCCGCGTCGTGGCCCTGCGCGGCATCCTCGGCCGCGCCCCCGCCAAGATCGCCCTGGCCCGCGACGCGCTCTCCCCGGTCTTCCCCTACGTCACCAAGGGCGACGGCCTCTACGCCGACGGCTCCTTCGTCCAGCACACCTGGGTCGCCTACTCCGGCACGTACGGGCAGGTCCTGCTGGACGGCCTGGGCCGGCTCTTCGCCCTGCTGCGCGGCTCCACCTGGGCCGTGACCGACCCCGCCCGGCAGATCATCCTGGACGGCGTCACCCACGCCTTCGCCCCGCTGCTGCACAACGGGCTGATGATGGACATGGTCAACGGCCGTGCCATCAGCCGCGGTTACCTGGCGAGCGACGACCGGCAGGTCATGCGCAGCGACCACTTCCACGGCCACGCGGTGATCGCCGCCATCGCCCTGCTGGGGCTGGGCACGGAGGAGGGGGAGCGGGCCCGCTTCGACGCCCTGGTCAAGGGCTGGATCCAGCGCGATGCGGCCCGGCCGGTGCTGGCCGACCGGCAGTTCCCCGTCGCCGATCTGGCCCGCCTGAAGGCGATCGCCGACGGCGCGGGGCCCGCGGCCCCCGAACCCGTCGCCCACCGGCTCTTCCCCGCCATGGACCGCGCCGTGCACCGCCGCCCCGGCTGGGCCGCCGCCATCGCCATGGCCTCCGACCGCATCACCTACTACGAGAACGGCAACGGCGAGAACCCGCGCGGCTGGCACACCGGCGCCGGGATGCTGTCCTGGTGGGGCGCGGACTTCGGCGGCGACCAGTACACCGACTCCTTCTGGCCCACCGTCGACCCCTACCGGCTGCCCGGAACGACCGTGTCCGCCAAGCGGCTCGCCGACAACGAAGGCGGCGCCTGGGGCGCGCCGCGGCCGGCCGTCCGCTGGGTCGGCGGCACCACCGACGGCGAGTACGCCGCCATCGGCCAGGACCTGCGCGGCCTCGCCTCGACCCTGCGCGCCAAGAAGTCCTGGTTCTGCGCCGACGACGCGATCGTGTGCCTGGGCGCCGGGATCACCTCGCGCGACGGCGCAGCGGCCGAGACGGTCGTCGACAACCGCAATCTGGGTGCCGAGGGCACCCACCGGCTCACCGTGGACGGCGTCCGCCAGCCGGCCGACCCCGGCTGGTCGGCCCGCTTCCCGCGCGCCCGCTGGGCCCACCTCGCGGGCCACGGCGGCTATGTCTTCCCCGGCGGCGGGCCCCTGAACGCGCTGCGCGAGGCGCGTACCGGCTCCTGGCGCGACATCAACACCGGCGGGTCGCCCGCCCCTGTCACCCGCCGCTACCTCACGCTCTGGCACGACCACGGCACGGACCCGGACGGCGCCTGCTACGCCTATCTGCTGATGCCCGGCGCCACCGAGGAGGCGCTGGCCGCCCGCGCCGCCGACCGCCACTGGCTGAAGGTCCTGGCCAACACCGACGCGCGGCAGGCCGTCGCCGTCCCCTCGCTCGGCCTGACCGCCGCCAACTTCTGGCTCCCCGGACGCGCGGGCGCGCTGAGCGCCTCCGCGCCCGCGAGCGTGCTGCTGCGGCTGCGCGGGCGCAGCGCCACCCTCCACGTGGCCGAGCCGCCGCGCACCGGCGGTGTGCTGGAGATCACATGGCACTGCCCGGTGCGCTCGGTGACCGCCCGGGACCCCTCCGTCCAGGTTCTGGCGACCGCCCCCGCGCTGCGTCTGCGCATCACGCCCGGCACCGCGTGCGCCACCCACGGCTGTACGGTCGCGCTGCGCTGAATACCGGGCGGTAGGCAAGCGCCCGCGAGCCCGGCCGGAGCCGCATCTGAGGTCTCGCTCAAGCCGTTGGTGCGGCCTGGGTCAAGCCCGGCTCAAGCCGTGGTCAAGCGGCGGACCACGACAACACCACCCGACCCACGTTTGTCGGGCCCATACAGACCGCCTCCGTCCGGCTCACCCGTCTGGAGGGCCGGGCTCAGGCCGCGTACAGGACGGTTCTGTCCTGCCTGCCCACGAAATCGAGCCTGACGTTGTACGAAACTGACATCGGTCCCGGGGGCCTTGTCCACGTACCGTCTATCCATGACCACTGTCGAAGATGCGCCCGCCGAGGCGAATGACGCCCGCGGGCGCGTCGCCGAGCTGCACGCCATCCGCGAGCAGGCCCGGCGAGGCCCCAGCGAGCGTGCCACCCAAGCCCAGCGGGCCAAGGGCAAGCTCACCGCCCGTGAGCGGATCGACCTGCTGCTGGACGAGGGCTCCTTCAGCGAGGTCGAGCCGCTGCGCCGGCACCGCGCCACCGGCTTCGGCCTGGAGGCGAAGAAGCCCTACACCGACGGCGTGATCACCGGCTGGGGCACGGTCCACGGCCGCACCGTCTTCGTGTACGCGCACGACTTCCGGATCTTCGGCGGGGCGCTCGGCGAGGCCCACGCCACCAAGATCCACAAGATCATGGACATGGCCATCCAGGCCGGTGCCCCGCTGGTCTCGCTCAACGACGGCGCCGGCGCCCGTATCCAGGAGGGCGTCTCGGCGCTGGCCGGCTACGGCGGCATCTTCCAGCGCAACACCAAGGCCTCCGGCGTCATCCCGCAGATCTCCGTCATGCTCGGCCCCTGCGCCGGCGGCGCCGCCTACTCCCCGGCCCTGACCGACTTCGTCTTCATGGTCCGCGAGACCTCGCAGATGTTCATCACCGGACCCGACGTGGTCCGCGCGGTGACCGGCGAGGAGATCACCCAGAACGGCCTGGGCGGCGCCGATGTGCACGCCGAGACCTCCGGTGTGGCGCACTTCGCCTACGACGACGAGACCACCTGCCTCGAAGAGGTCCGCTACCTGCTCTCGCTGCTGCCGCAGAACAACCGGGAGAATCCCCCGGCGGTGCACTGCGAGGACCCCGCCGACCGCTCGGGCGACGCCCTGCTGGACCTGGTGCCCGCCGACGGCAACCGCCCCTACGACATGCGCAAGGTCATCGAGGAGATCGTCGACGACGGCGAGTACCTGGAGGTCCACGAGCGCTGGGCCACCAACATCCTGTGCGCGCTGTCCCGCCTGGACGGCGAGGTCGTGGGCATCATCGCCAACCAGCCGCAGTCGCTGGCCGGTGTGCTGGACATCGAGGCGTCCGAGAAGGCCGCCCGCTTCGTCCAGATGTGTGATGCCTTCAACATCCCCATCGTGACCCTGCTGGACGTCCCCGGCTTCCTGCCCGGCGTCGACCAGGAGCACGGCGGCATCATCCGGCACGGCGCCAAGCTGCTGTACGCCTACTGCAACGCCACCGTCCCGCGCATCTCCGTCGTGCTGCGCAAGGCCTACGGCGGCGCGTACATCGTCATGGACTCCCAGTCCATCGGCGCCGACCTGACCTACGCCTGGCCCACCAACGAGATCGCGGTGATGGGCGCCGAGGGCGCTGCCAACGTCATCTTCCGCAAGCAGATCGCCGAGGCGGACGACCCCGAGGCCATGCGCGCCCGCATGGTCAAGGAGTACAAGTCCGAGCTGATGCACCCCTACTACGCGGCCGAGCGCGGCCTGGTCGACGACGTCATCGACCCCGCCGACACCCGCCAGGTGCTCATCCGCTCGCTGGACATGCTCCGCAGCAAGCACGCGGACCTGCCCAGCCGCAAGCACGGCAACCCCCCGCAGTAAGCACCACCACCCACCACCGCGCAGCACTTCCTGCGACTTGGAGACGAGAAGAAAGTGAACCCTGCCACTAGCAGCCCCATCCGCGTGGAGAAGGGCGAGGCGAGCGAGGAAGAGCTCGCGGCCCTGACCGCCGTCCTGCTGGCCCGCGCCGCCCACCGCCCCGCGGCCACCACGGCGGCCACCACCCGCCCGCACGCCACCGCCGCCCGCTGGCGCCGCCTGGAGCGCCAGTACGGCTTCCGCAGCGCCCGCAGCTGGCAGCGCTGACGCGCCACCGCGCACACCCGATGGGCCCCGCACACCACGTGCGGGGCCCATCGTCGCTTCCGCCGTCAGCGGCGGGACCTCGCAGGGGCAGCCAACTCGGCCACCACGGCGGGATGTTGTCCGGAGCGCACGGTGTGACCGGGTAGCCGTCCGGCGCGTGCCGCCAGACCGGCAGCGCCCACACCAGCGCCAGTGACCCCACCAGTGCACAGCACACCGCGGCGGTCACGCTCTGCTTGCCGACCGTGGCGAGCACCGCGCCCCACCAGACCGTCGCCGCCGCCCATGCCGGTACGAAGACCAGCGGCAGAGCGAAGGAACGTGCGGACGCATTGGTTCCGATATCGCGGGTCTGCCAGGCGCGGGCGAGAGGGCCGGGCGGCCGAATCAAGGCGTAGGTTCGCCTCAATACCTGGGCGTAGAACTGTTCAGGCCTAGATCCCCGTGCTGGCATGCGCTCGTCATCCCCGTCCCCTCGCCTCTGGAGGTCCTTCCCGGGGCCCCAGGGAAACCGGAAGGAAACGGCCATGCTCAGCACCCTTGGCACCGCTGCCGCCGCGGCGGCCCTGCTCTTCGCCGGTACGGCTTCGACCACCGCCGCGCCGGACCCCGAGACCGACCCGCCCACCGGCAAGATCACCATCACCGTCGCCACGGTCAACGGCTCGGGCTGCCGGCCCGGCAGCGCCGCGGTCGCCGTCGCGCCCGACAACACCGCGTTCACGGTGACGTACAGCGAATACCTCGCCCAAGCGGGCAAGGACAGCAGACCGACCGACTCCCGCAAGAACTGCCAGATCGCGCTGAGGGTCCATGTGCCACAGGGCTTCACCTACGCGATCGCCCGCGCCGACTACCGCGGCTACGCCTCCCTCGCCCAGCGCGCCAGCGGCCTGCAGCAGGCGAGCTACTACTTCCAGGGCCACCCGGAGACCGCACGCAAGAGCCACCGGTTCGCCGGTCCCTACGACGCCAACTGGCAGGCCTCGGACGAGACCGACGTCGAGCAACTGGTCTACGCGCCCTGCGGCGAACAGCGCTACTTCAACATCAACACCGAGCTGCGGGTGGACCACAAGGCCGCGGACCCGGCGGCCACCAGCTACATGGCCATGGACTCCACCGACGGCAGCATCAACACGCTGTACCACTTCGCGTGGAAGACGTGCCCGCGCCAGGGCTGAGCGGGCGCGGATGACCGGCCGGCCGGGCAGCCGGGCGAGCCGGTGAGCTGACGCGGGGGCCCGCGCGCACACCGCGCGGGCCCCTGTCGTGATGCGGTACGGGCCCAAGTGCCCCTCCACACGCCAGGGTTCAGGCGCGTACCGCCTCGGTGGCGGACGGCGGGGGAGCGGGGGCGGCCGCGGCGGCACTCTCCTCGGGCAGCTTGAGGTACAGGGTCAGCAGCGCGGCGAGCACGTACAGGGCGGCGAAGATGATGACCACGCCGGAGGGGCCGAGCGGGCCGAGGAAGACGCTGACGATGGCGGGCCCGACGAAGGCGGCGCCGCCCGCGCCGAGGTTCAGCAGGGCCATCGCGCCGCCCTTGCTCTCGGGTGCGAGAGCGGGCACCAGCGCGGAGATGGAGACGAATCCGGCCAGGGTGACCCCGTAGAGCATGCCGACGGCCAGGGCCACGCCGTAGTGGGGGCCGACGGCCTTGGGCACGAAGTACAGGGCCAGGGTCGTCACCGCGCAGCCCACGCCGCCGAATCCGGCGATGGTGCGCCGCCAGCCGATCCTGTCGCCGATGACCCCGAAGAGCAGGTTGCACAGGACGTTGGTGCCGTAGATGACGGCGAGCAGGGTCAGCCAGCGGCCCTCGCCGAAGCCCAGCTCCCGGGCGAAGAAGGTGGGCAGGAAGACCAGGAAGCCGAACTCGGGGGCGGTGTTGATGACGCGTACGACGCAGCCGACGGCGACCTTGGGGTGGGTCCAGGCGATGGAGAGGCTGGAGAGCAGCGACTGCACCGGCCTGACCCCGGGCGGGGCCAGCCGCGCGTAGCCGGTGCGCTCGCGCACGCCCAGCAGGCAGCACGCGCCGCCGAGGGCGATGATGCCGAGCGCGATCCACAGCGTCCCCCGCGGCCCGAACCAGGGGTTGGTGGCGCCGGCGACCAGCGAGCCCAGCGTCGGCAGGCCGCCGGTGAAGGCGACGTAGAACCAGCCGACCGCGGTGCCCATCCGGGCCTTCGGCGCGGTGGCGGTGATCCAGACCAGGAAGCCGAAGGCGAACAGCGGGTAGCCCAAGCCGCGCAGGCCGTAGAACACCAGCATCAGGGGGTAGTTCTGCGGGCCGAGGGCGAGGGTGAGGAAGAGGGCGTCGAAGACGATCCACAGCGCCAGGCCGAGCCGCATGACGCGGCGCGGGCCCCACAGGTCGGACAGGGCGCCGGAGAGCCAGGACGCGAGCATGACGGTGACGCCGTAGACGGTGATCACGTACGAGGCGCGGACCTCGGTGCCCGCGCCGTGCCCGGCCATGTACGGCGCGATGAACCCGGATTCCACGCCGTCGCCGACCATGAACAGCAGCACGCCGAGATAGCCGAAGACCAGGGCCCTGGGGATGCCGATCCGGTCCAGGAGGGTGGGGGGTGGAGCCATGTCGCGCCTCCGTCGGTGCGCTCGCGGGGGAGGGTGTGGGGGGTGACGCGAGCAGCATGAATCCTGTGAAGTTCACACGCAAGATGTGATGCGGAGGTTTCTTGGCGGCCATTCTCACAACATCCGGCCCGGTTTCCGGCATGGGAGATGACGTATCTGTGATCTGGGTGTTAAATCCAACAGGGACGAAACAAAGGAGTGAGCCCTGATGACCACCACCCCCGCCGGCCTCGGACACGACACCGAGACCTTCCGTGAGGACTGGATCGAAGGGCTGGCGGACGCGTACGCGCGCACCGTCCGCCGGGTGCCCGGCGCCTACGGCGTCGTCGGGCGCCATGTGCCCCGCCCCGGCAAGGTGGCCGTCGTCACCGGCGGCGGCTCGGGCCACTACCCCGCCTTCGCCGGACTCGTCGGCCCCGGCCTGGCCGATGCCGCCGCCATCGGCGACATCTTCGCCAGCCCCAGCGCCGAACAGGTCTACCGCACCGCGCGGGCCGCGGACGGCGGCGCGGGCGTGCTGCTGACCTACGGCAACTACTCCGGCGACGTCATGCACTTCGGGCTGGCCGCCCGCCGCCTGGCCGCCGAGGGCATCGGGACCCGTACCGTCCTGGTCACCGACGACGTGGCGAGCGGGCCGCCGCCGGTGGAGGGGCAGCGGGTCGACCCCGCACGGGACCGCCGCGGCGTGGCGGGCGACTTCTTCGTCTTCAAGGTGGCGGGGGCGGCCGCCGAGCGCGGCGACGACCTGGAGTCCGTGGCCCGCCTCGCCGCCCGCGCCAACGCCATGACCCGCACCTTCGCCGCCGCCTTCGCCGGATGTACGCTCCCGGGCGCCGCCGAACCGCTGTTCAGCGTGCACGCCGGGACCACCGAGCTGGGCATGGGCATCCACGGCGAGCCCGGCCTGCGCACGACCCGCCACCTGAGCGCCGCCGAGGTCGCCGACGAACTGGTGGAGAACCTGCTGCCCGAACTCGCCGGCCTGCTCCCCGCCGACGGCCGCTCAAAGCGCCGGGTCGCGGTCCTCCTCAACGGCTTGGGCCGCACCAAGTACGAGGAGATGTTCGTCGTCTACCGCCAGGTCAACCGCCGGCTGCGGGCGGCGGGCCTGCGCCCCCACCGCCCCGAAGTAGGCGAATTCGTCACGTCCTTCGACATGGCGGGCCTCTCGCTGTCCCTGATGGTCCTGGACGACGAACTGGCCGAGCTGTACGACGCCCCCTGCGACAGCCCCGCCTTCCGCATCCTGCCGGGAAGCGGCACCGACGCGGACGACGTACGGGAGGAGACGGTGTCTTCGGCGCAGGCCTCGGCGGTGACGTCGGGGGCAGTGTCGGCGGCGACGACCGAGGCGGCCTCGGCGGTGACCTCCGAGGCGGCATCCGTCAGGGACGTCGGGGGCATTTCCGTACGGGACACCGGGGGCATTTCCGTACGGGACACCGGGGGCACTTCCGTACGGGACACCGGGGGCATTTCCGTACGGGGTGATGCCTCGCCTCCCGTACGGGACTCACCCCGCCCTGAGGGGGGAATGCCCGCAACCGCCGCGCTTGAAGCCGCCCTCGACCTGGTCGCCGCCAACGAGGAGGAACTGGGGCGGCTGGACGCGGTCGCCGGGGACGGGGACCACGGCATCGGCATCGTGCGCGGACTGCGCGCCGCGGTCGCCGCGGCCCGGTGTGCCGAACCCGGCCCGGCGGGCGACCCGCGCTCGGCCGGCGCCGCCCTGCTCGCCGCGGGCCTGGCCCTGGCCGATGCCTCCGGCGGCGCCTCCGGGGCCCTGTACGGCGCGCTGCTCGCCGAAACCGGCGCCGTACTGGCCACACCTGCCGCAGGCCGCCCCTGCGCCACCGAACTCCTCGCCACGGCCGCAGAGTCCGCCCAGCGCGCCGTCTCGGAGCTGGGCGGCGCCGAGGTCGGCGACAAGACCCTCCTCGACGCCCTGGACCCCTTCCGCCGCGAACTGCGCGCCCGCGCCGCCGAGCCCCTGCCCGGCGCCTGGAAGGCCGCCGCCCAGGCCGCCACCCGCGCCGCCGCCGGCACCGCCGCCCTCACGCCCTCGCGCGGCCGCGCCGCCCGTATGGGCACGCTGGGCCACGGCCACCCCGACCCCGGCGCGGTCTCCCTCGCCCTGATCCTCACCGCCGTCGGCGACACCCTCCACTGACCCCACGCCGAAGGCCCCCGCACCTGGCAGGTGTGCGGGGGCCTTCGCATGCGGGCAAGGAAGCGGTCGTCCGGCACCGCCGAAGTCCGCTGCCGGGGCCGCGCCACGTCGTGGCGGGCGTCACGGCGTGGCCGGAGCCGCGCCCGGAAGCTGCTGCTGTGGGCCGTGTCGGGAGGTACAGCGGGCCCGGAATGGGCCCGGCAGCCAGGGCAGGATTGTCTCCGCCGTCCTCTCCGCCACAACGGTGAATGGCCGTACGGCGCATTCCGGCGGTGGCGAACCGGCCCGTACGGTGCGGGGGCGTACCGGTCCGTACGGCCGAAGCCCTCACACCTGGCCCCACGCCGGGACGGCGCACGCCGACAGCGCGCACGGCGGTGCGAACCGGCCGCCGCAGGGCGGCCCGGCGCACCCGTCAGAAGCGCCCTAGCGGAGGCGGGCCATCAACGCGTGTTCGACCAGCGTGATCAGCGCCGACTTCGCCTCGCTGCGGTGGCGGGCGTCGGTCGTGATGATCGGGGCGTCGGGGCCGATCTGGAGGGCCTCGCGGACTTCGTCCGGGGTGTAGGGCTGGTGTCCGTCGAAGCCGTTGAGGGCGATGACGAAGGGCAGGCCGCTGTTCTCGAAGTAGTCCACGGCCGGGAAGCAGTCGGCCAGGCGGCGGGTGTCGACCAGGACGACGGCGCCGATCGCGCCGCGTACGAGGTCGTCCCACATGAACCAGAAGCGGTCCTGGCCGGGCGTACCGAAGAGGTACAGGATCAGGTCCTGGTCGAGCGTGATGCGGCCGAAGTCCATGGCCACCGTGGTGGTGGTCTTGTCCGGCGCGTGCGTGAGGTCGTCGATCCCCGCCGAGGCGGAGGTCATCACGGCTTCGGTGCGCAGCGGGTTGATCTCCGAGACCGCGCCGACGAACGTGGTCTTGCCCACGCCGAAGCCGCCCGCCACCACGATCTTCGCGGAGGTGGTGGAGCGGGCTGCACCGCTAGAGCTTGCGAAGTCCACTGAGCACCCTTTCGAGCAGTGTCACATCTGGCTGTCCGCCGGCGGTCTCGTCCCCGCCGGGCTGATGGATGGCGACGTGTCCGGCCTCGGCCAAGTCGGCGACGAGGATTCGGGCGACGCCGAGGGGGATGGAGAGAAGGGCCGAGATCTCGGCCACCGACTTGATCTCGCGGCACAGGTGGCAGATGCGTTGGTGCTCCGGCAGCTGCCCCTGCATCTGGGCCGGGTCCACGCTCGTGCTGACCAGTGCCTCGATGGCGAGCTGGTAGCGCGGCCTGGTCCGGCCCCCGGTCATCGCGTACGGACGCACGAGGGGGTTGTGCGCGCCCCCCGCGGGAGCCGTGGGCTCCGGAGCGCGCCGCTGGTGCTGTACCGGCTGGATACGGGGCGCCCGCGGCTGCTCGTACGCCGGCTGCTCGTACGCGCGCGGGCCGTACCCACCGGAGTGGTACGGCTGTGACGGGTGATGCGGGGACTGGGACTGCTGGTGCTGCTGTGGCTGCGGCGGTGGAGTCTGCTGCTGCCGACGGCTCGGCGCAGAGGGGAAGTTGAAGCGGTTGTGACGGTTCTCGCCCTGTGGCTCGGGCTGCTGCCCGGAACCGTACGGGTAACCGTTAGGGGGCGTTGCCACGTCTCCTCCTCCAACTTGCCTTCTCTGACGCCGGTCGCGCCCCCGAACCTTAACGGCGCGGTGGCGAGAAACGCACTGCCTGTCTGTTAGTTGAGAAGGCTGCCCTGCAGTTCGGCGCGCAGATCCGGCGTCAATACCGTGCCCGCGCGGTCGACCAGCAGGGCCATCTCGTACCCGACCAGGCCGATGTCGCACTCGGGGTGGGCGAGCACGGCCAGGGAGGATCCGTCCGAGACGGACATGATGAAGAGGAAGCCGCGCTCCATCTCCACCACGGTCTGGTTCACGCTGCCGCCCTCGAAAATGCGGGAGGCACCGGAGGTCAGCGAGGTCAGCCCGGAGGCCACCGCCGCCAACTGGTCCGCTCTGTCCCGGGGGAAGCCCTCGGACATCGCGAGGAGGAGACCGTCCGCGGAGACCACGACCGTGTGGGACACACCTGGGGTGTTGTCCACGAAGTTGGTGATCAACCAGTTCAGGTTCTGCGCCGCCTGGCTCATCGGGCTCACACTAACGCTCCTGATCGTAGGTGCTGCCGGGGCCGAAGCCCTGTTGGTCATTCTGGGGGACCTCTGGGTGTTCCCCGCCCGCGGTGCGCCCCTGCTGGACACCGCGGCGCAGGTTGCTCAGCCTGCCGCGGACGGCCTCCGGGGCGCGGGAGACCTGGGGGCCGCCCTGCGGGGTCTGCTCCGCGGTGCCCTCGACCAGGTTGGCCTTGGGTACGCGCCGGGGAAGTCCGGACGAGGTCACTCCGCCCGCCTTGGGGCGGCGCAGTTCCTCGGCCCGGTGCCAGCGGTCGTCGTTGGCGCTGCGCCAGTCGGAGCCGTCGGAGCTGCCCGGACCGGTCTCCGGCGCGCTCCGCTGCTGCGGGGACGACGCCGGCTCCGCGGGCTGCTGCCACTGCTGCTGAGCCTGCTCGTTGCCGCCTCCGCGGCGCGGAAGGCCGGCATCGGTCAGCGAGGGGGAGTCGCTCGTGGAGGGGCCCGGACGGTCGAATGCTACGCGCTCGGACGCATCCGCGGGAGCGGCAGGTGCATTCCGGTCAGATTCCGCTTCCTGGCCGAAGTGGCTTTCGTACGAAGCGGGTTCGGCCCACTGCGGGCGCTGCTCGTCCGGCTGCTGCGGCTCGTGGGACACGTACGGCTGCTGCCCGGTGGCCCCGTCGAAGGACGGCTCGCCCAGGCCCTGACCCCCGAAGGAGCCGTCGCCGTAAGCAGGTTGCCCCGGTTCCGCATATGCCTGGCCGCCGAAGCCGGGGGCGGGGGAGGGGAAGCCGGGCGCCTGGTTGAGGCCCGCGGCACCGAAGTCCTGCGGCTGCGCCGGGTGGGCCGGCTGCGCCGACTGGTCCTGGGCCTGCGCCGGGCCGCCGGGGAAGGCGCCGCCGTGCGGTGCCTGCTCGCCGAAGAGTGCGCCCTCGGTGCGGTCCTGGCCGCCGGTGTGCTGCGCCTCCAGCGCCGCGCGGCGCTCCTCGCGCAGCAGCGAGCGGCCCAGCGGGTCCAGCTGCGAGCCGCCGCCGGGCGCCGTGGCCTGGCCGGCCGCGGGGTAGCGGGACTCGTCGAAGCCGAGCTCGGCGGCGCTGCGGCCGTCGCTCTGGTAGGCCTGCTGCTCGTGCTCGGGGACGATGCGCGAGACGGTGAAGTCGCTCTCGTAACCGCTCTCGTAGCCGCCGTCGTGGCCCTGCTCGTTGCCCCCGCCGTGGGTGAGGTTCTCCGGCAGCATGACCAGCGAGGTGGTGCCGGCCTGCTCGCCCGAGGGGCGCAACTGCACGCGGATGCCGTGCCGGTCGGCCAGCCGGCCGACCACGAACAGGCCCATGCGCTGGGAGATCGCGGCGTCCACGGTCGGCGGGTTGGCCAGTTTGTGGTTGATGTCCGCGAAGTCCTCGGCGGTCAGACCGATGCCCTTGTCATGGATCTCGATCATGATGCGGCCGTCGGGGAGCCGGGTACCGGTCACCCGCACCTTGGTCTGCGGCGAGGAGAAGGTGGTGGCGTTCTCCAGCAGCTCGGACAGCAGGTGCACCAGGTCGGTGACGGCGGTGCCGTGGATGTCGTTCTCGGGGACGCCGGTCAGTTCTATTCGCTCGTACGACTCGACCTCGCCGGTGGCCGCGCGCAGCACGTCCACCAGCGGCGTGGCCTGGTTCCAGCGGCTGCCCGGCTCCTCGCCCGCGAGGATGAGGAGGTTCTCGCCGTTGCGCCTCATACGGGTGGCGAGGTGGTCCAGGCGGAAGAGGTTCTCCAGCTGGTCCGGATCGGCCTCGTTGTTCTCCAGCTCGGTGATGAGCGTCAACTGGCGTTCGATCAGGCCCTGGTTGCGGCGCGAGAGGTTGGTGAAGATCGCATTCACGTTGCCCCGCAGCAGCGCCTGCTCGGCGGCCAGCCGGACGGCCTCGCGGTGGACCTGGTCGAAGGCGCGGGCGACCTCGCCGATCTCGTCGGTGGTGCCGATCGGGATGGGCTCCACACGGGTGTCGACCCGGCCCGGCTCCGTACGGGAGAGCTGGTCGACCAGCATCGGCAGGCGCTGCTCGGCGATGCCGAAGGCCGCGGTGCGCAGCTGGCGCATGTTGCGGCTCATCCGGCGGGCCATCATGCCCGCGACGAAGAACGCGATGATCAGGGCGGCCAGCACGATCGCGGAGTCGATGAAGGTGAACTGCTTGGCGTCGGCGGAGATCTGCGCCGCCTCGGCCACCGCCTTGTCCGCCAGGTCCTTCTCGATCGCGCGGTACATGTCGAACTTGCCGGTGGAGGCGGTGAACCAGGTCTGCGGCGTGATGCCCCTGGCGGCCAGCTGCTGCGCACTCGCGCCCGAGGCGATGGCGCTGACCATGGCCTCCTGGCCGGGAGCGGTGCGGCCGGCCTTCTTCTTCAGCTCCGCGCTGTCGCTGCGCAGCCGCTCGACGTCGGCCGGGGTGCCGCCGGAGGTGTACTCGCCGACGGCGATGTTCTCCAGGTAGGCGTACGAGGCGAGCGCGGTGAGCTGCTTCTTGTGCTGGGCGCCGTCGGCCGGGTCGACCAGCAGGTGCACGCCGATGGAGCGCTGCAGCGATTCGGCGGCCTTGGCCAGGGAGATGGCGTAGACGGTGCGGCCGTAGGAGGTGATGTTGCCGGTGCCCAGCCCGAGTTCGTTGGCGAACTCCATCAGCGGGTGCTGGACCTGGGTGTAGCCCTCTTCGGTCCGTACGCCGGGAAGCTTGGCGGTGTAGGCGTCCTTGCGGAGCGTCTCCAGGTTGGGCTCGACCTTCTGGAAGGCCGCCAGCCGGCGCTTGAGGCCTTCCTTGTCGGGCATGGCCTCGGCCGCGGCGTGGAAGTCCTTGGCCGCGGCGTCGGTCGCGGCCCGCGCGGTCCGTACGGCCTCGTGCTCGCGGTTGCCCTTGAGCAGCGGCTCGGCGCTGCGGTCGCGCTCGTCGATGAGGGCCTGCCCGTAGGAGGCGGCGGCCTGGACGAGCTTGGCGGTGTTCTCCGCGTCCTGCGCCTCGCGCCAGGTCTCCAGCGAGGTGTTGACCCGCAGTCCGCCGAAGACGAGGGCGAGCAGGACGGGGATGAGCAGGATGGCGTTCAGACGGGTGGCCACGCGCCAGTTGCGGGGGGAGTACTTCTTGCCGCTGACGGGCGGGGCGACGGCCGGGGGCGCGGACGCGTCGGCGGGCGGCGCAGCAGTGTGCGACGGCGGGGTGAAGTTGCCCCGCCGCGCTTCCTGCGGCTCGGGGCTGGACTTGCTTCGCCTCACTCGACCAACAACCTCTCGGCGCCGGCACCGACCAGCGCTGTGCCGTTTCTTCTGAGCGTTACTACTCCGGAGTTCACGAATTCCAGCACGTCAGGGCCGTGCGTTCCAAACAGTCCGCTGGGCCCTTACGGCCACGGAGAGGCGTCAGATAAAACGGGCGTAAAGGGAGGGGGGTGGCAAATGGCGGGAGAATAGTGAACGCAGCGAAGCCGCCTGTGCGCGCAAGGTGTCGAGGATGCGCGAATTCTCTGTCGAAACGTTATGAACACCGGGGCGGGCGTGGCAAAGGACACAGGAGTGGCGCCCTGCGGTGTGTACCCCCGGCACAACTGGCAACCGGGGGAAGCAACTTGGCGAATATGGCCGAAAAACGGCTGGTGGCGAGGGCCGCGGCGGATCGCGGCCGGCCGGGAATTACTTCAGACGCGCCATCAGCGCATGCTCGACCAGCGTGATCAGCGTGCTCTTGGCGTCGTTGCGCTGCCGGGCGTCGGTCACCACGATCGGGGTGTCCGGGCCGATCTGGAGGGCCTCGCGGACCTCGTCGGGCGAGTACGGCTGGTGTCCGTCGAAGCCGTTGAGGGCGATGACGAAGGGCAGGCCGCTGTTCTCGAAGTAGTCCACGGCCGGGAAGCAGTCGGCCAGACGGCGGGTGTCGACCAGGACGACCGCGCCGATCGCGCCACGCACCAGGTCGTCCCACATGAACCAGAAGCGGTCCTGGCCCGGCGTACCGAAGAGGTACAGGATCAGGTCCTGGTCCAGCGTGATGCGGCCGAAGTCCATCGCCACCGTCGTGGTGGTCTTGTCCTGCACATGGCTCAGATCGTCGATCCCCGCCGAGGCGGAGGTCATCACGGCCTCCGTACGCAGCGGGTTGATCTCCGAGACCGCGCCGACGAACGTGGTCTTGCCCACGCCGAAGCCGCCCGCCACCACGATCTTCGCGGAGGTGGTCGAGCGGCTCTGGCCGCTCTCGCTAGAGCTTGCGAAGTCCACTGAGCACCCTCTCCAGCAGCGTCACGTCGGGAGTGCCGCCGGCCTCGGTGCTGCCGCCCGGCTGGTGGATCGCCACCATCCCGGCCTCCGCCAGGTCCGCGACCAGAATGCGGGCCACACCCAGCGGTATGTGCAGCAGCGCGGAGACCTCCGCGACCGACTTCACCTCACGGCACAGGTGGCAGATGCGCTGGTGCTCGGGCAGCAGCCCGGGCAGCTGGGCGGGGTCGGCGGTGGTGCTGACCAGAGCCTCGATGGCGAGCTGGTAGCGCGGGCGGGTCCGGCCGCCGGTCATGGCGTACGGGCGCACCAGCGGCTGGTCGCCTTCGTCCCCGTACGGCGCGTGATAGGCGCCGTACGGGCCGGGCGAGGCAGGTGGCGGGGTCATGGGGTCCTCCGGGCGGGACAACTGACTGTCGTCGGGTTGGGCCGGTGGGGGGTGCGGCGGTGGACGTTCGGACAAGTGGCGGCCCTGCGGCGACGGCTGCGGGAACCGGTGCCGCCGGGCGGTGCCGGTCAGTGCAGCAGGCTGCCCTGCAGTTCGGAGCGGAGCTCGGGCGTGAGCACCGTGCCCGCGCGGTCGACCAGCAGGGCCATCTCGTACCCGACCAGGCCGATGTCGCACTCGGGGTGGGCGAGCACGGCCAGGGAGGATCCGTCCGAGACGGACATGATGAAGAGGAAGCCGCGCTCCATCTCCACCACGGTCTGGTTCACGCTGCCGCCCTCGAAGATCCGGGAGGCACCGGAGGTCAGCGAGGTCAGCCCGGAGGCCACCGCCGCCAACTGGTCGGCGCGGTCGCGCGGGAAGCCCTCTGACATGGCGAGGAGCAGCCCGTCGGCCGAGACCACCACCGTGTGGGACACCCCCGGGGTGTTGGCCACGAAGTTGGTGATCAACCAGTTCAGATTCTGCGCCGCCTGGCTCATCGGACTCAACTAACGCTCCTGCTGGTGAGAGGGGTCGACAACGCCGTGGTTGCCGGTGGTGGAGTTCGAGCCGGCCTGGCGGCCCTGCTGGATACCCCGACGGAGATTGGTCAGCCGGCCGCGTACGTCGTCGGGCGCACGCGAGACCTGCGGACCGGCTTGCTGGGACTGCTGCTGCGCGGTGCCCGCGACGAGGTTCGCACGGGGCACCCGGCGCGGCAGCCCGGAGGTGGTGACACCGCCGGCGGCCGGCTGGCGTATCTGCTCGGCCTGGCGCCACCGCTCGTCGTTGGGCGAGGCGCTCCAGCCCGGGCGGTCCTGCTCCGGGGCCTGGCCCGCGGCACCGTTCGCGCCGGCCGGCTCACGGCGCGGCAGCCTCGGCGGCTCGGGCCGCTCCGCGGGCTGCTCCGCTGCGGAGGGACCGGAAGCGGGGGGCGCCGCCTGCGTGTTGAACCAGTTCGACTCGATGGTGTCGAAGATCGGCGTACGGCCGTCCCCCGGCCCCGCGGGAGCCCCGCCGAGCACATCGCTGTCCCCGGAGCCGCGGGTGGGCAGCGGCGGCGCGGGGAACTCGCCGGTGTCCCGGCCCTCCTGCGGCGCGGTGGGGAGGGTGAACTCGCCGGTGGTCTGCGTGCGGTCCGCGCCGGCCTGCGGGAACTCACCGGTGTCGCCGGGCCCGCGGCCGCCCTGGTGGGTGCCGGCGTCCTCGCGCCCGAACTCCCCGGAGCCGCGGGTGGGCAGCGGCGGCGCGGGGAACTCGCCGGTGTCCCGGCCCTCCTGCGGGGCGGTGGGAAGGGTGAACTCGCCGGTGGTCTGCGTACGGTCCGCGCCGGCCTGCGGGAACTCGCCCGTGTCGCCGGGGCCCCGGCCCTGGTGGGTGCCGGCGTCCTCGGTGGGACGGGCCTCGGGGCGTACGAACTCCCCGGTGCCCTGGTCGCGGTCCGCACCCGGCAGCGCGAAGCCGCCCGTGGTCTGCGAGGGGCTCTGCGCGCCCGGCGGCGGGCCGTTGAAGTCGGGGCGGGAGAACTCGGTCGTGTCGCCGGGACCGCCCTGCTGCGCCGGAGGCGAGAAGAGGTCCGGGGTCTGCGGCTCCTCGTGGCCGCGCGGCCGGTCCTGCGCCTGGCGGGGGGTGAGCGGCCAGTCGTCCGCCGAGCCGCCGCGCTCGCGCCGGGCACCCCAACTGGTGCCGGCGCGCTGGTCGTCGGAGCCGCCCGGCAGCTCGCCCGCGGGGCCGCGCGGCGGCAGCTGCGGCCGCTCCTCGCGCGGAGCGCCCGTGGGCGGGGCGACGGTCGGCTGCTGGGAGGCGGCGCTGTCCGCGCCGCGCATGGGCAGCGAGGGACGGCCGTCGCCCGACGGCAGCGAGCCGTGCGCATCGGTCTTGGCGGGCGGGGCACCGGAGGGGCCGGAGGACTGCGTACGGCTCGGCAGGCCCGGAGCGCCGAAAGCACCGCCCTGGCCGCCTTGGCCCCCCTGGCCGCCCTGGCTGGACGGACCGCCGAACGCGCCACGGCCCGGCAGCGCCGGACGCGCCCCGCCGGGACCCGAACCGACCTGTCCACGCGGCTGGAGACCCGCCAGACGGCTGGAGGAGGAGTTGGGCACCTCGCCGGCGCCCGGCGTCCCCTTGGCCGGCTGCGGCTTCTTGCCGCCCTGCGCGACATCCACGGGCAGCATGACCAGCGCGGTCGTACCGCCGGAGTCGGAGGGGCGCAGCTGGATACGGATGCCGTGGCGCAGCGACAGACGGCCGACCACGAACAGGCCCATGCGCCGGGAGACGGAGACGTCCACGGTCGGCGGGCTGGCCAGCCGCTCGTTGATCGCCGCCAGGTCCTCGGGCGAGAGCCCGATACCGGTGTCGTGGATCTCGACCAGCACCCGCCCGTCGGGCAGCGCGTGACCGGTGACCTTGACCTTGGTCTGCGGGGAGGAGAAGGAGGTGGCGTTCTCCAGCAGCTCGGCGAGCAGGTGCACGAGGTCGTTGACGACCCGGCCGGCGACCTCGGTCTGCGGCACCGAGCTGAGCTCGATGCGCTCGTACTGCTCCACCTCGGAGGCCGCCGCACGCAGGACGTCGACCAGCGGGACCGGGCGGGTCCACCGGCGGCCCGGCTCCTCGCCCGCGAGGACGAGGAGGTTCTCGCCGTTACGGCGCATACGGGTCGCGAGGTGGTCGAGCTTGAAGAGCGAGGAGAGCTGGTCGGGGTCGGCCTCGCGGGACTCCAGCTCCGAGATGAGCGAGAGCTGGCGCTGGATCAGACCCTGGCTGCGGCGCGAGAGGTTGGTGAACATCGCGTTGACGTTTCCTCGCAGCAGCGCCTGCTCGGACGCCAGGCGGACCGCCTCGCGGTGCACGTCGTCGAAGGCCGCGGCCACCTTGCCGATCTCGTCCCGGCTGTGCACACCGACCGACTCCACCGAGGTGTCCACGTCCTGCGGGTCGGCCTCGGAGAGCTGCTTGACCAGCTCGGGCAGCCGGTCCTGGGCGACCTTCTGCGCGGTGTCCTGCAGACGGCGCAGCGAGCGGACCATGGAGCGCGAGACGACGAAGGCGCCGACCAGCGAGATGCCCAGGACCAGCAGGATCAGCGCACCGTTGAGGATGGCGCCCTGGGTGGCCTCGTTGCGCAGCTCGCGGGACTTCTGCTCCATCTCCGAGAGCAGCGTCTTCTCGATACGGGACATCTCATCGATCTTGATGGTGTCCTGGTCGTACCAGTCCAGGTACTGCATGTTCTCGCTGCGGATGCCGTTGTCCGTGGCGAAGGCGCGGTTGGCGAACTTGGTGGCGGCGACGATGTCGTCGATGCCGCCGTCCAGGCCGCGGGTCAGCTCGGTGGCGCCCTTGCCGCCCTGGTAGATCTGCTGGAAGCGGGCGCGCTCGGCCTTCTCGTTGTCCTCGGCGGTACGCCCCGCCAGCCGGTCGTTCTCCGAGAGCTGCGCGCCGCCCTTGCGCGCGAGGCCGGAGGAGACCATCGCGCGCTGCATCGAGGCGAATTCCTTGGCGGAGGAGAACGCCGCCAGCGCACGCGTGCTGCGGATCATCTCCGGGTTGCTGGTGGCCTGCGCCATGTCCTGCGAGAGCGCGAGCAGCGAGGTGACCAGCTGGTCGTAGGCGCTGACGGTGCGCGCGGAGTTGTTGTCGTCCGTGTACGCGCTGTTGCGGATCTCGTTGAGGGTGTTCAGCTGCCGGCCGATGTCCAGCAGCGTGGCCTGCACGCCCGCCATGGCCGGGTCGTCGCGCTGGACGTCGCCGGTGGCCTTGTCGAAAGCATGCTTGGCGGTGTCGGTGGCCTCGCGCGGGGCGACGACGTTGGCGTCGTCCTTGGTGTTGCCGCTGGCGGAGATGGGGCCCGCGGACTTGTCCCGCTCCACCTGGAGGGCGTCGGCCAGCTCGGTGGCCTTGCGCGTCATCTCCGTCAGGAGCTGCATCTTGTCGAGCTGCTCGATGTCGTCCATCGAGGTCTGGATACGCAGTGCGCCCAGCGTGGTCGCCGCGATGACGGGGAGCGCGAGCAGGGAGACCAGACGGGTGCTGATGCGCCAGTTGCGCAGGGCTATTCGTGCACCGGGGCCACTGGGGCCCTTCGGCGCGCTGCGCTCGGCGGACTCACCGCTCTGCGCCTCGCCGCCCCGGTCGGCCGGCGCACTGCCGCCCGCCGGAGTGCTGCCCTGGGCACGCTGTGGCGAGGAGGCGCGGTCGGTCCCGCCGCGCAGCTCCGGGTCCGCCGCACCGCTGCCATCCCTCTTGAAACGTCCCTGCACTAGCGTCGCAACCTCTGGACCAGGCGTCCTGCCGCTGGTACGGCGGGACGGTGTCGAGTCGTAGGGGACATCGGTCCCCCGTGGCGGTCGTGGGTGACCGGCGGAGCTACCCCCTCTGGCAGAGGAGGAGCCACCACCGCGCGGCGCTGCTGTGCGCCCGTGCGCGCCGGGTGAATCCTGCGGCGGTCCGTGGAATTCCAGCACAGTGCCAGATCTCCAACAAGGGCGGCGCCATCTGCTGTGACATGCGTGACGCAATGTGCGGGGGGCGTTACGAGGCGTAGAACCCTCATAGGCCGATAACGGACTTTTGCCCGCGAGTCGTTCACGCGTACGCGCTGTCCCGGCTGAGGTGATCGGGAGCGGAACGTGCGCTTCAGTCCGTCAATGTCCGTTTCGGACATGCTTGTTGATCATGAGAAATGCGGCATTTGTCACACACCTCGTGAGCAAACTCACAGGTCGATCGCCGACTTCCCGGCGCTGCCGCTGGGAATAGCGTGCTTAGCCTGGCGCTTTACAGAGTTGCCCACAATGACAAGTCGGCAATCCCCGCCCGATCCGCTGAATCCTCAAAGACTCCTCCGACAGAAGGCATAACCAGTGAAGACCACGATGATGTTCCGCAACATAGCCAACCCGCGGCGCACCACCCTGGCCCATCTCAAGGACGCCGAGGAGCTGCAGACCGCGCCCGCCGACCAGCCGGCCCACACCGTGGATCTGCCCACGCAGACCGCCAACCCCCGCCGTACGGTCCTGATGGACGCCCCCGAGGCCGCGCCGCAGGACGCCACGGTCTGAGGCGGCCGCTGAGCAGGGGAAGCAGCCGCGCCCCCGCGATAGCCTGGAGTGTCAACTCCGGCCATCGATCAATGAGGGGCAGCGGCTTCCCGTGCGCATCGCCAGATTTTCCATCGACGGCAACGTCGGCTTCGGCGTGGTCGAGGGCGACGAACTCGACGTCATCAAGGGACACCCCTTCGCCGAATTCGAGCGCTCGGGCCAGAAAGTCCCCCTGGACAAGATCCGGCTGCTGCCGCCGGTCCTGCCCAACAAGGTCGTCGCGATCGGCCGCAATTACGCCGAGCACGCCGCCGAACTGGGCAACGAGGTCCCCCAGACCCCGGTCACCTTCTTCAAGCCCTCCACCTCCGTGGTCGGCCCCGGCGACCCCATCGCCTACCCCTCCTTCTCGCAGGAGGTGCACCACGAGGCCGAGCTGGCCGTGGTGATCGGCCGTATGTGCCGCGAGGTCCCGCGCGAGCGCGTCAAGGACGTCATCCTCGGCTACACCTGCGCCAACGACATCACCGCGCGCGACGTCCAGCAGCGCGAGGCGCAGTGGGCCAGGGCCAAGGGCTTCGACTCCTCCTGCCCGCTGGGCCCCTGGGTCGAGACCGAGCTGGACCCCGGTGACCTGACGATCCAGTGCACGGTCAACGGCGAACAGCGCCAGCTCGGCCGCACCAGCGAGATGGTCCGCTCCGTCGAGGACCTGATCGTCCACATCACCGAGGCCATGACGCTGCTCCCCGGCGACGTCGTCCTCACGGGCACCCCGGCCGGGGTCGGCCCGCTCAACGTCGGCGACGAGGTCGCCGTCACCATCGAAGGCATCGGCACTCTCACCAACAAGGTGGTCAAGCGTGGCTAACGCGACCCCAGGCACCCCTGTGCGGGTCCGTTTCTGTCCCTCCCCGACCGGCAACCCCCACGTGGGCCTGGTCCGCACCGCTCTCTTCAACTGGGCCTACGCCCGGCACAACGAGGGCGCCCTGGTCTTCCGTATCGAGGACACCGACGCTGCCCGTGACTCCGAGGAGTCCTACGAGCAGCTGCTGGACTCGATGCGCTGGCTGGGCTTCGACTGGGACGAGGGCCCCGAGGTCGGCGGCCCCCACGCGCCGTACCGCCAGTCGCAGCGCATGGACATCTACCGGGACGTGGCGGCCAAGCTGCTGGACGGCGGCTACGCCTACCCCTGCTACTGCACCACCGAGGAGCTGGACGTCCGCCGCGAGGCCGCCCGCGCCGCCGGCAAGCCCTCCGGCTACGACGGCCACTGCCGCGGCCTGAGCGCCGAGCAGAAGCTGGCGTACGAGGCCGAGGGCCGCAGCCACATCGTCCGCTTCCGCATGCCCGACGAGGCGACCACCTTCACCGACCTGGTCCGCGGCGAGATCACCGTCCAGGCGGAGAACGTCACCGACTACGGCATCGTCCGGGCCAACGGCGCCCCGCTGTACACCCTGGTCAACCCGGTCGACGACGCCCTGATGGAGATCACCCACGTCCTGCGCGGCGAGGACCTGCTCTCCTCCACCCCGCGCCAGATCGCTCTCTACAAGGCCCTGATCGAGCTCGGCATCGCGAAGACGATCCCCGCCTTCGGCCACCTGCCGTACGTCATGGGCGAGGGCAACAAGAAGCTCTCCAAGCGCGACCCGCAGGCGTCCTTGAACCTCTACCGCGAGCGCGGCTTCCTCCCCGAGGGCCTGCTCAACTACCTGTCCCTGCTGGGCTGGTCGTTCTCCGCGGACCAGGACGTCTTCACCATCCCCGAGATGGTCGCCAAGTTCGACCTCGCGGACGTGAACTCCAACCCGGCGCGCTTCGACCTGAAGAAGGCCGAGGCGATCAACGCCGACCACATCCGCATGCTGGACGTGAAGACCTTCGCCGAGGCCTGCGAGCCCTGGCTGAGGGCCCCGCACGCCAACTGGGCCCCCGAGGACTTCGACGAGGCCGCCTGGCAGGCCGTCGCGCCGCACGCGCAGTCCCGCCTGAAGGTCCTCTCCGAGATCACGGCCAACGTCGACTTCCTCTTCCTGAAGGAGCCGGTCGAGGACGAGGCCTCCTGGACCAAGGCCATGAAGGAAGGCTCCGACGCCCTCCTGCGCACGGCCCGCGCCAAGCTGGAGGCGGCCGACTGGACCTCCCCGGAGTCCCTCAAGGAGGCCGTCCTGGCCGCCGGTGAGGAGCACGGCCTCAAGCTCGGCAAGGCCCAGGCCCCGGTCCGCGTGGCGGTCACCGGCCGCACGGTCGGCCTGCCGCTCTTCGAGTCCCTGGAGATCCTGGGCCAGGAGCGCACTCTCGCCCGCATCGACGCGGCGCTGGCCAAGCTGACCGCCTGACCCGCCCCGCGCGCCCCGCGCGCGCCCATATGCGCCCACAGGGCCCGGAAGCCCCCGGTTTCCGGGCCCTGGCACATGCCAGGGGCGCTACCGTCGTTGCCATGCCGATCCGCGCGATCCTCTGGGACGTAGACGACACGATCTTCGACTACCGCACCGCAGACCGCACCGGCATGCGGGCGCACCTGCGGGACGAGGGCCTGCTCGACGCATTCCACTCCGTCGAGCAGGCCCTCTCTCTTTGGCACGAGACCACCGAGATCCACTGGGCCCGCTTCGCCGCCAAGGAGACCGACTTCCTGGGCCAGCGCAGAGACCGCGTACGCGCCTTCCTCCAGGAGCCGATGAGCGACGCCGCCGCCGACGCCTGGTTCGGCCGCTACATACGCCACTACGAGGCCGCCTGGGCGCTCTTTCCGGACACCGTCCCCGCCCTGGACGCCCTGGCCGCCGCCTGCCGCCACGGGGTGCTCTCCAACTCCCACTCCGCCAACCAGGAGCGCAAGCTGCGCGCCCTTGGCCTGCGGGACCGCTTCGAAGTGCTGCTGTGCGCCAACGACCTCGGCTGCTCCAAGCCCGCTGCCCGCGCCTTCCTCGCCGGCTGCCGCGCACTGGGCCTGCCGCCCGCCGAGGTGGCCTACGTCGGCGACAAGCTGGACATCGACGCACTGGGCGCCAGGGACGCAGGACTGCACGCTGTGTGGGTGGACCGGGCGGACACGGAGAGTGATCTTCCGGAGGGCGTGATGCGGGTGGAGAGCCTGTGCGATCTCCCCGAGCTGTTGTGGCGGCTTATCGGTTTTGGAGCGCCGTCCCCCATCGGGTAATGTTCTTCCTGCGCCGCCCGAGAGGGCCGAAAGGTCCGGCCGGGAAGCGCAAGCCAAGCAAAACCCCGCAGGGGGTTGTGGTTTGGTGGCCTATGGTGTAATTGGCAGCACGACTGATTCTGGTTCAGTTAGTCTTGGTTCGAGTCCAGGTAGGCCAGCTCGCAGAGCTCATCTGCAACGCCCCCGTTGTGTAGCGGCCTAGCACGCCGCCCTCTCAAGGCGGTAGCGCCGGTTCGAATCCGGTCGGGGGTACAGATCCATCCCGTAGATCACCAGGGTCGCTCCCGGTGATGTCGCGGTGACAACACCCGGCTCCGGCCGGGTGGGATCGCTAGGGCCCCCGTTGTGTAGCGGCCTAGCACGCCGCCCTCTCAAGGCGGTAGCGCCGGTTCGAATCCGGTCGGGGGTACTGGTTGAACAACCAAAAATGGTCTAAACCACCATGGCCTATGGTGTAATTGGCAGCACGAGTGATTCTGGTTCATTTAGTCTTGGTTCGAGTCCAGGTAGGCCAGCGCAGTCGAGATCTTTTCGATCTGCACCCCAAGCAAGCCCCCGTTGTGTAGCGGCCTAGCACGCCGCCCTCTCAAGGCGGTAGCGCCGGTTCGAATCCGGTCGGGGGTACGCAACGAGAAGGCCCCCCGCATCACGCGGGGGGCCTTCTCGCGTCAGCCGTCCTTCTCGCAACTGCCTTGTCCGAAGCGCCGGTCGGACTCCTCCGCCTCCGCCAGTCTGCGCAGGCTCAGCAGCACCGGCTCGAAGAGCACGGTCAGCGCCACCGCCGCCTCCACCTGCTCGGTGGGTGTGTCGTAGGTCTCCACCAAGTCCAGGTCGGCGACGGCCAGTTCGCCCGCCAGGCGCGCGTACGGCAGCAAGTACTCCGTCTCGTGCGGATATCCGAGCCGGGCCAGCGCCGCGACGGCGTTCACCAGCATCCGGTACGCGGGCGACAGCGCCCCCACCTGTGCCCCGTAGTGCCACTGCAGGCGCTGGAGCAGGGCGTCCACCGTGCGGCGCGCGGCGGCGGTCTCCGGGGGCTCCTGGGCTTCCGCCTGGGTCTCGGCGTCGTGGGGGAGGGCCCACACGGCCGCGCCCAGGCGCAGATGGTGGTCCAGCGACTGGTCGTCCACGGCCGCCAGCACCTCGCGCGCGGTGGCCACCGGCATCTTCCCGACCTGGATCAGGGCCCGTACGAGGCGGAGCCGGCGCAGGTGGTCCTCGCCGTACTCGGACTGGGTGGCGGTGATCCGGTGACCGGGCGGGAGCAGTTTCTCGCGCAGGTAGTACTTGATCGTGGCTGTGGGGACCCCGCTGCGTTCGCTCAGTTCCGCCAGTCGCATTTCCCTTGCGCCTTTCCTTGGAGAGTGTCACTATCCAAGCATGGATAGTGACGCTATCCAATACGCGCGACAAAGGAGCAGGGGCTGTCATGGGTGCGAAGGTGATCGAGGGGCGGATGACCGCCGACGCCGAGGGGGACGCGGTCGTCTTCCTCGTCGGGATGCGTATCAACAGCTGGCGCGCGGTGCGCAGTTGGGTGCCGGTGCTGCGCGCGATGCCGCGCATGATGAAGGAGCTGGGCCGCGAGAAGGGCAGCGGGCTGATCGGCTACCGCGCGACGGCCTCGGGGCTGCGGGAGTTCAGCATGATCCAGTACTGGGAGTCACGCGAGAAGCTGCTGGCCTACGCGAGCGACGGGAACATGGAGCACCGCCCGGCCTGGGCGGCGTACAACCGCAGCCTGAAGCGGGGCCGCGGCAAGGTGGGTATCTGGCACGAGACCTATGTCGTGCCCGCGGGCTCGTACGAGGCCATCTACGCCGACATGCCCGCGTACGGCCTGGCGGCGGCCACCGGTGTCACCCCGGTCGGCCGCCGCGGGGAGCGGGCGGTCGACCGGCTGGCGAAGAGCGGCGTCTGACCGGCTTTCGTCGATCAATTCCCGCGGCGCAGCGCCTCGCTGAGGCGGGCGGCCGCGTCGATGACCGCCTGGGCGTGCATCCGGCCCGGGTGGCGGGTCAGCCGCTCGATCGGTCCGGAGACCGAGACGGCGGCGACCACGCGGTTGGAGGGGCCGCGCACGGGCGCGGAGACGGACGCGACACCGGGCTCGCGCTCACCGATCGACTGGGCCCAGCCGCGGCGCCGTACGCCGGACAGGGCCGTGGCGGTGAAACGGGCGCCCTGCAGGCCGCGGTGCAGGCGCTCGGGCTCCTCCCAGGCCATCAGGATCTGGGCGGCGGAACCGGCCTTCATGGGGAGCGTGGAGCCCACCGGGACGGTGTCCCGCAGGCCGGACAGGCGCTCGGCCGCGGCCACACAGATGCGCATGTCGCCCTGGCGGCGGTAGAGCTGGGCGCTCTCGCCCGTCACATCGCGCAGGTGCGTCAACACCGGCCCCGCCGTGGCCAGGAGGCGGTCCTCGCCGGCCGCGGCGGCCAATTCGGCCAGCCGCGGGCCGAGGATGAACCGGCCCTGCATGTCGCGCGCCACCATGCGGTGGTGCTCCAGAGCCACGGCGAGCCGGTGTGCCGTGGGCCGTGCGAGCCCGGTCGCCGCGACCAGCCCGGCGAGGGTGGCCGGACCGGACTCCAGAGCGCTCAATACCAGAGCCGCCTTGTCGAGAACGCCGACGCCGCTAGAGTTGTCCATGCAACGATACTCACGTCTCACAGTGTGAAACGCAAGTTCAATTTTCCGCGGAAGTCGTCACTCTGGAGACGCGGCCCCCGACCAGGGCCCGCGGCACCGCCCGCCACGAGCGGTTCGTACGCCCCGCCATCGGCGGCACAGCGGCGCGCGCACAGTCGAGTTGGGCCGGCAGAGCGGCCGGCCGAAGGGAAAGCGATGGGACGGACACTCGCGGAGAAGGTCTGGGACGACCACGTCGTCCGGCGCGCGGAAGGCGAACCCGACCTCCTCTTCATCGATCTGCACCTGCTCCACGAAGTGACCAGCCCGCAGGCCTTCGACGGTCTGCGCAAGGCCGGCCGCACGGTGCGCCGCACGGACCTGACCATCGCCACCGAGGACCACAACACCCCCACCCTCGACATCGACAAGCCCATCGCCGACCCCGTCTCGCGCACACAGCTGGAGACGCTGCGCAAGAACTGCGCGGACTTCGGGGTACGGCTGCACCCGCTGGGCGACGTCGAGCAGGGCGTTGTCCACGTGGTGGGACCGCAGTTGGGACTGACCCAGCCCGGCACCACCGTCGTGTGCGGCGACAGCCACACCTCCACCCACGGGGCCTTCGGCGCCCTCGCGTTCGGCATCGGCACCAGCCAGGTCGAGCACGTGCTGGCCACCCAGACGCTGCCGCTCTCGCCGTTCAGGACCATGGCCATCACCGTCGAGGGCGAACTGCCCGACGGCGTCACCGCCAAGGACCTCATCCTCGCCGTCATCGCCCGTATCGGCACCGGCGGCGGCCAGGGCTACGTCATCGAGTACCGCGGTGAGGCCATCGAGAAGCTCTCGATGGAGGCCCGGATGACCATCTGCAACATGTCCATCGAGGCGGGCGCCAGGGCCGGCATGATCGCCCCCGACGAGACCACCTTCGCCTACCTCAAGGGCCGCGACCACGCCCCCCAGGGGGCCGACTGGGACGCGGCGGTGGCGTACTGGAAGACCCTGCGCACCGACGAGGACGCGGTCTTCGACCACGAGGTCGTCATCGACGCCGCCGCACTGGCCCCGTTCGTCACCTGGGGCACCAACCCCGGCCAGGGTGCGCCCCTTTCGTCGGCCGTCCCCGACCCGGCTTCGTACGAAGACGCATCGGAGCGGCTCGCCGCCGAAAAGGCCCTGGAATACATGGGATTGACGGCGGGTCAGCCGCTGCGCGAGATCGCCGTGGACACCGTCTTCGTAGGTTCGTGCACCAACGGCCGCATCGAGGACCTGCGCTCGGCGGCCACCGTCCTGGACGGCCGCAGGATCGCCGATTCGGTACGGATGCTGGTGGTCCCCGGCTCCGTACGCGTCGCCCTCCAGGCCGTCGAGGAGGGGCTGGACAAGGTCTTCACCGCCGCCGGCGCCGAATGGCGGCACGCGGGCTGCTCGATGTGCCTGGGCATGAACCCCGACCAGCTCGCGCCCGGCGAGCGCTCCGCCTCCACCTCCAACCGCAACTTCGAGGGACGGCAGGGCAAGGGCGGCCGTACGCACCTGGTCTCCCCCCAGGTCGCCGCCGCGACGGCGGTTCTCGGCCATCTGGCCTCCCCGGCCGATCTGTCCGACGCCGATGTCCCCGCGCCCACTGGAGTCTGAACCATGGAAGCTTTCACCACCCACACCGGCCGGGGCGTCCCGCTGCGCCGCTCCAACGTCGACACCGACCAGATCATCCCTGCTCACTGGCTCAAGAAGGTCACCCGCGACGGCTTCGAGGACGGGCTCTTCGAGGCCTGGCGCAAGGACTCCTCCTTCGTGCTCAACCAGCCCGCGTACAAGGGCGCGACCGTCCTGGTGGCGGGTCCGGACTTCGGTACGGGCTCCTCGCGCGAGCACGCCGTCTGGGCGCTGCAGAACTACGGCTTCAAGGCGGTCATCTCCTCCCGCTTCGCCGATATCTTCCGCGGCAACTCCCTCAAGAACGGTCTGCTGACGGTGGTCCTGCCCCAGGAGACCGTGGAGAAACTCCAGCAGCTGATCGAGGCCGACCCCACCGCCGAGGTGACCGTCGACCTCGTCGGACGCCAGGTCACGGCCCGTGCCGCGGGCCGTCCCGGGCTGAGCGCCGGATTCGAGCTGGACGAGAACGCCCGTTGGCGTCTGCTGGAGGGCCTGGACGACATCAGCCTCACTCTTCGGGAGGAGAGCGCCATCGCCGCCTACGAGGCGAACAGGCCGTCCTTCAAACCGCGGACGGTACAGGTCTGACCTCGGATTTTCTGTCTCAAAGGCTTCTTGCGTACGATGCGCCCTTCGCTAGTTGGCGAGGGGCGCATTGTCGTGTCGAGGGGGCTGTTGAGGCCCCGTGAAGCGACAACTCGCCGCAGATGGCACAATTAGCGCATGGGAAGCGACGACCAACTCGAGCTCTACGGTCTCGTCGCCGACCGGCTCAAAGTCGCACACGCAAGAGTGCGGACACTGCAAGTCCCGGAGGGCGTACGGATGGCGCTGACCCGGAAGCTGCTCGTCATCACGGCTGCGGCGAAACACGATCTGGTAGACGCGGCAAGGCGTCTGGAGTGGTTCATGAATGACCTGGATGAGGGTCGTCTCCCCGAAGACGTGCGAGCTGACGGAACTACGTGAAGGTCGAGTTCGTTGCGGCACAAGGGTGATTAGCCCGTTTCGTGTTTGATTTGCGGTATATATCTGCCTAACGTGCGAAAAAGCTTGAACACTTTCGTTCCAGCAATGTCTCCGAAGGGGAAGACGTGAACAAGGCGCAGCTCGTAGAGGCCATTGCCGACAAGGTCGGTGGACGTCAGAACGCCGCGGACGCGGTGGACGCGGTTCTGGACGCGATCGTCCGTGCCGTCGTCTCCGGCGACCGTGTATCGGTCACCGGTTTCGGTTCGTTCGAGAAGGTCGACCGCCCGGCCCGTTACGCCCGCAACCCGCAGACGGGTGAGCGCGTACGGGTCAAGAAGACCTCGGTGCCCCGCTTCCGTGCGGGTCAGGGCTTCAAGGACCTGGTCAGCGGCTCGAAGAAGCTCCCGAAGAACGACGTGGCCGTCAAGAAGGCCCCCAAGGGCAGCCTCTCGGGTGGCACTTCCAAGTCCACCGTGAAGAAGGCGGCGGCCAAGAAGGCCACCACCGCCAAGAAGGCGGCGGCGAAGAAGACCACCACCGCCAAGAAGACCACGGCGGCGGCGAAGAAGACCACGGCGAAGAAGACCACCGCCAAGAAGACCACGGCGAAGAAGGCCACGGCCACGAAGACGGCGGCCAAGAAGGCCACCACCGCCAAGAAGGCCACGCCGGCGAAGAAGGCCACCACGGCCAAGAAGGCCACCGCCAAGAAGACCGCTCCGGCGAAGAAGGCGACGGCCAAGAAGGCTCCGGCCAAGAAGACCACGGCGCGCAAGACCACCGCGAAGAAGACCACCGCCCGCAAGCGGTAATTCCTCAGCGGCGACGCCACACGCGTCGGGCCGGGCTCCCTCCGGGGAGCCCGGCCCGCGGTGCGTTGCGGGCCTTGCGCACCGCCTTGCGCCGCCGGGGCCCGTCTAGGCTGTGGCCCATGCAGGCCACCGCGTACACCTACGACCCCGAAACCCGCTCCGGCAGCGTGCTGCTGGACGACGGGACCCCGCTGCCCTTCGATGCGGCGGCCTTCGACGCGGGCGGCCTGCGGCTGCTGCGGCCCGGCCAGCGGGTCCGTATCGACGTCGAGGCCGAGAAGGCTGATACGGGCGACAAGGCCGATGAGGCAGCTCAGGGCGCGGCGGACGGCCGCCGGGTCGTTCTGGTCACGCTCCAGACGTTCTGAGGCCTTTCAGGCGCACCGGCGTCCCCAGAAGGGCCGTACGAGCGGCCGTGTGCGGGCCCACGCCCAGTGCCAGAGCGGCCCGCAGATCCTCGCCGGTGTCCACGTCCCGGCGTACGGAATCCACGCCCTGCGAGGGGATCTCGTGCGCTCCCGAGCCGAGGTGACGGGCCCGGGAAGGGCCACCGAATGCCGGTGCCAATTCCACTCCGGAAGCCGCGGTCAGCAAAGTTGTTCCTATTTCCGCCGCGTCCGGGAGAAATGCGCGGGGAAATTCGGCGGCGGCCTGCAGGACGCGGTCCAGTTCCTGGGGGCGCAGGGCCGGCAGGTCGGCGTTGAGGGCCGCGACGGGCGCCGCGGGGCGCTGTGCGCGCACCGCGCTCGCCCCGTACGCCAGCGCGGCGTTGAGCCCCCGCGCCGGAGCGTCGGCCACGATGCGCGCCCCGAGCGCGGAAAGTTCCCCGCCGGCCAGCGGATCGTCCGTGACAACCGCCACATCGCGCACCCGGGCACAGGCCAGCGCGGCCGCCACGGTGTCCAGGGCGAAGGCCAGGGCCAACTGGGGCCGCAGTTCCTCTCCCGCGGCCTGGGACAGCCTGCTTTTGGCCCGCACCAGCGGTTTCAGCGGCACCACCAGGCTCCAGGCCGCTTCCGCTCCGTCAGTTCGCATCGGACTCATTCTCACCTGCTGCCACCGCCACCCGGCAGCCACGGGGTTACGGTGTTCTCGACAGACCGGGTACCTGGGGCGACACTTGTGCGGCTGCCGGGTCGCAGCAGCTCAGCAGGTCCCACAAGCCCCACAAGGAGGGTGTCCCAGTGTCCCGCCGCAGAATCGGCTTCTGGTACCGCTTGGCCGCGGTCCTGTGTAAACCACCGCTGGTGGTTCTGTTCAAGCGGGACTGGCAGGGAATGGAGAACATTCCGGCCGACGGCGGATTCATCACCGCGGTGAACCACAACTCGTATCTCGATCCGCTCTCCTACGCGCACTACCAGTACAACACCGGCCGGGTGCCGCGATTCCTCGCCAAGTCCGGGCTCTTCAAGAGCGGCTTTGTCGGCGCCATCATGCGCGGCACCGGCCAGATCCCCGTCTACCGGGAGACCACCGACGCCGCACACGCCTTCCGCGCCGCCGTGGAGGCCATCAACAAGGGCGAATGCGTCGCGTTCTACCCCGAAGGCACCCTCACCCGCGATCCGGACATGTGGCCGATGCAGGGCAAGACCGGTGCCGCCCGGGTGGCGTTGCTCACCAAGGCACCCGTGATCCCCGTCGCGCAGTGGGGCGCCAACGAAGTGATGCCGCCCTACGCCAAGGAGAAGAAGCTCCGCCTCTTCCCGCGCAAGACGCTGCGGGTCCGGGCCGGAGCGCCGGTCGACCTGAGCGAGTTCTACGGCCAGGAGCCCACCGCCGAGGTTCTGCGCGCCGTGACGGACACGATCATGGCCGCCGTGACGGAACTGCTGGCCGAGGTCCGCGGCGAGCCCGCGCCGGCCGAGCCGTACAACCACAAGAAGGCCGTCGCCGCGGCCCGCCGCGACAAGCAGCAGGCACAGCAGTCCCAGCAGGCACAGGAGGATGAAGGCAAGTGACGCGCTGCGCCGTCTACGGCACGGGGTCCTGGGGCACCGCATTCGCGATGGTGCTCGCCGACGCGGGCTGCGAGGTGACCCTGTGGGGCCGCCGGGCCGCGCTCGTGGACGCCATCAACACCGGCCGCACCAACCCCGACTACCTCCCGGGCACCGAACTCCCCGAGAACGTACGGGCCACCACCGACCCCGCCGAGGCGGCCCGCGGCGCCCAGTTCACGGTCCTGGCCGTCCCCTCCCAGACGCTGCGCGCCAACCTCGCCGAGTGGGCGCCCCTGCTGCCCCAGGACACCGTCCTGGTGTCGCTGATGAAGGGCGTGGAACTGGGCACGGCCAAGCGCATGAGCGAGGTCGTCGAGGAGGTCGCCAAGGCCCCCGCCGAGCGCGTCGCGGTCCTGACCGGGCCCAACCTCGCCAAGGAGATCGCCGACCGGCAGCCCGCCGCCGCCGTCGTCGCCTGCGCCGACGAATCGGTTGCGCAGCGCCTCCAGGCCGCCTGCCACACCCCGTACTTCCGCCCGTACACCAACACCGACGTGGTCGGCGCGGAGCTGGGCGGCGCGGTCAAGAACGTCATCGCGCTCGCGGTGGGCATCGCCGACGGCATGGGCCTGGGCGACAACGCCAAGGCCTCCCTGATCACCCGCGGCCTCGCCGAAACCTCCCGTCTGGGGCTGGCGATGGGCGCCGACGCGCACACCTTCGCGGGCCTGGCCGGCATGGGCGACCTGGTCGCCACCTGCTCCTCGCCGCTGTCGCGCAACCGCACCTTCGGCGCCAACCTCGGCCGCGGTCTGACGCTCCAGGAGACCATCGCGGTCACCAAGCAGACCGCCGAGGGCGTCAAGTCCTGCGAATCGGTACGGGAGCTGGCCCGCCGGCACGGCGTCGACATGCCGATCACCGAGACGGTCGTGGGGATCGTGCACGACGGCAAGCCCCCGCTGGTGGCCCTCAAGGAGCTGATGGCGCGCAGTGCCAAGCCCGAGCGGCACTGACGCCCTCGGGGGAGCCGGGTGCGGCATTGACCCGATGCCGCACTGACTCCTGTTGGGGCAGCAGGTACGCTCAACGCGATATGAGCAGCCAGACCCCCTCCCACAAGCCCCGCGTGGCCGTCGTGTTCGGCGGCCGCAGCTCCGAGCACCAGATCTCCGTGGTCACCGCTGGCGCGGTGCTGCGGGCGATCGACCGCACCAAGTACGACGTGCTGCCCATCGGCATCACGGCGGACGGCCGTTGGGCGCTGACCGCGGACGACCCCGAGCGGATGGCCATCACCGACCGGCAGCTGCCCAGCGTGGAGCAGCTCGCCGAGTCCGCCGAGGGAGGCGTCGTCCTGCCGGTCGACCCCACCAGCCGCGAGGTCGTCTACAACGAGCCCGGCTCGGTCCCCAAGGCGCTGGGCGAGGTCGACGTCGTCTTCCCCGTGCTGCACGGCCCCTACGGCGAGGACGGCACCATCCAGGGCCTCCTGGAGCTCTCCGGCGTCCCCTACGTCGGCTCGGGCGTGCTCGCCTCGGCCGTCGGCCAGGACAAGGACTACATGAAGCGGGTGTTCACCTCCTTCGGGCTGCCCGTCGGCCCGTACGAGGTCATCCGCCCCCGCGAGTGGGAGCAGGATCCTTCCGCCGCCCGCAAGAAGATCGTGGACTTCGCCGGTGAGCACGGCTGGCCGCTCTTCGTGAAGCCCGCCCGCGCCGGCTCCTCCATCGGCATCACCAAGGTCGAGGGCCTGGCCGGGCTGGACGAGGCCGTCGAGGAGGCCCGCCGCCACGACCCGAAGATCATCGTGGAGGCGCTGCTGCGCGGCCGCGAGATCGAGTGCGGGGTGCTGGAGTTCGAGGACGGCCCGCGGGCCAGCGTCCCGGCCGAGATCCCGCCGGTCAGCGCGCACGACTTCTACGACTTCGAGGCCAAGTACATCGACTCGGCCGCCGGTCTGGTGCCCGCGCCGCTGACCGAGGAGCAGACCGCCACCGTCCAGGAGTTGGCCGTCCAGGCCTTCGAGGCGGCGTCCTGCGAGGGGCTGGTGCGCGCGGACTTCTTCCTGCAGGACAACGGCGAGTTCGTGATCAACGAGATCAACACCCTGCCGGGCTTCACCCCGATCTCCATGTACCCGCGGATGTGGCAGGAGAGCGGCGTGAGCTACCCGGAGCTGATCGACCGGCTGATCCAGGCGGCGCTGAACCGGTCCACGGGCCTGCGCTGAGCCGCTTCGGCGGCCCTGCGGCGAGCCCGGCCCACCGCGCCGGGCTCGCTCAGATCCCCCGGCTCAGATCCCCCGGCTCAGATCCCCTTGGGAACCGTCTTCTTGACGGCGTCGGCGAGGTCGCTCAGCACGACCTCGGCGGCGTACTTCTTCGGTACCGTCACCTCGACGTAGGCCTTGCGCAGCACGGTCGTGTAGCGGAAGCCGCCGTCGTACTGCTCCATCAGCCACTCCACACCGGCGACGTCCCCGGCCGGCGCGGTGGGGTTGTAATGTTCATTCCCGCGCTGGATGACCCCGGGCTTGGGAACACCGCAGCGCAGTTGCACCCCGGGATCGCCCCACACCGCGGTGAAGTCCGAGGCCGGCTCGGTACGGCCCCGCCTGAGCTGGTCCACGGTGGCCGGCAACTCCTTGTGCAGCGCGGAGCAGTACTGCGCGGCCTTGCCCGTAGGGGTGGGAACCGCGAGGTCCACCGACCCGTCCGAGGATGCGCAGCCGACCGCGGCGAAGGCCACGGCGAGCAGGGGAGTTGCCAGTTTCCGACGGGGCGAGGTGAACACCCGGCCGAGCATACGGGGAGCTAGAGATGGACCACCGGGCAGGTCAGGGTGCGGGTGATGCCGTCCACCTGCTGCACTCTGGCGACCACCATGCGCCCCAGTTCGTCGACCGTGTCGGCCTGTGCGCGCACGATGACGTCGTAGGGGCCGGTCACGTCCTCGGCCTGGAGCACACCGGGGATCTTGGCGATCACTTCTGCTACGGCCGAGGCCTTGCCGACCTCGGTCTGGATCAGGATGTACGCCTGTACCACGGAACCTCCAGGGCGGCTACGAGGATCATGTGGGAAGAAGGGACGCCACGGTACCGCGTCCCCACGCGGAGCGGGGAGACCCGCGCGGGCAGTGCGACAAGTGCGGCCCGGTCGTCAGTGACGCACGGATGGTTCGTCCGGATGGGAAGGACAACAGCATGAAGGGCACCGTGGGCGAGTTGGGGGAGTTCGGGCTCATCAGAGAGCTCACCTCCCGGCTCACCTCCACCCCGGCCGTACGCATCGGACCGGGCGACGACGCCGCCGTGGTCACCGCGCCCGACCGCAGGGTCGTGGCCAGCACGGACGTACTCCTGGAAGGGCGGCACTTCCGCCGCGACTGGTCCACCGCCTACGACGTGGGCCGCAAGGCCGCCGCGCAGAACCTGGCCGACATCGCCGCCATGGGCGCGGTGCCCACCGCCATCCTGCTCGGCCTGGTCGTGCCCGCCGAACTCCCCGCCACCTGGGCCAGCGAGCTGATGGACGGGCTGCGCGACGAGTGCCAGGTGGCGGGAGCGGCCGTGGTCGGCGGCGATGTCGTACGCGGCGAGACCATCACCGTGGCCGTCACCGCCCTGGGCGACCTGCGCAATCAGGAGCCGGTCACTCGTTCCGGTGCCCAGCCGGGCGACGTTGTCGCGGTCACCGGCTGGCTGGGCTGGTCGGCGGCCGGATACGCCGTCCTGACGCGCGGATTCCGCTCGCCGCGCGCCTTCGTGGAGGCGCACCGCCGCCCCGAGCCGCCGTACCACGCGGGCCCCGCGGCGGCCGCGCTCGGCGCCACCGCCATGACGGACGTCAGCGACGGCCTGGTCGCCGACCTGGGGCACATCGCCGAGGCCAGCAAGGTCCGTATCGACCTGCGCTCCCAGAAGATCGACATTCCCTCGCAGATGTCCGACATCGGTACGGCCGTGGGCGTGGACCCGCTGCAGTGGGTGCTCAACGGGGGAGAGGACCACGCGATCGTGGCGACCTTCCCGCCGGACGTGAAGCTGCCCGCCCGCTGGAAGATCATCGGGGAGGTGCTCAACCCCTCGGCGCTGCCCCAGGTGACGGTGGACGGCGCCCCCTGGACCAAGGTCGGCTGGGACCACTTCGGGGACAACGGGGACGCCGAGTAGATTCGCGGGTATGCCCATACCCCCCGGATCTCCAGTCCTGCCGCGCCAAGCGCCGCCCCGTGTCCTGACCGTCGCCGGATCCGACTCCGGCGGCGGCGCGGGCATCCAGGCCGACCTGAAGACGATGCTGGCGCTCGGCACGCACGGCATGAGCGTGATCACCGCCGTCACCGCGCAGAACTCCCTGGGCGTGCACGGCGCGTGGGAGCTTCCCGCGCAGGCCGTGACGGCCCAGTTCCGCAGCGTGGTGGACGACATCGGCGTCCAGGCGGTCAAGACCGGCATGCTGGCCTCGCCCGAACTCGTCGAGACCGTCGCAGGGCTGCTGTCAGCCGTGGGCGCACCCGTGGTCGTCGACCCGGTCGGCGTCTCCAAGCACGGGGACGCGCTGCTGTCCTCCTCGGCGCTGGAGGCGGTCCGCAGCAAGCTGCTGCCCACCGCGACCGTGGCGACCCCCAACCTGGACGAGGTCGCGCGGCTGACGGGCGTACAGGTGCGTCAGGAGGCCGACATGCGGCGGGCGGCGGCCGAGCTCCTGGCCCTCGGCCCGCGCTGGGCGCTGATCAAGGGCGGACACCTCGCGGGGGACGCCGACGCGGTGGACCTGCTCACCGACGGCGACCAGGAGCACTGGCTGCGCGCCCCGCGCCACGACAACCGCCACACCCACGGCACCGGCTGCACCCTCGCCAGCGCGATCGCCGCCCAGCTCGCCAAGGGGAACACCGTCCCGCAGGCCGTCCAGGCGGCCAAGGAGTACGTCACGGGCGCCATCGCGGGCGGCTTCCGGCTGGGCGCGGGCATCGGCCCGGTGGACCACGGCTGGCGCTCCCCCAAGGCCTAGGACCTGCGTCGGGGTACGGCAAAAAGCCGGTCCACCACAGGGTGGACCGGCTTCAAGGCAACCGGCGGGCTGCGCTACGACTCAAACGTCAGCGCGAGACCTTGCCGGCCTTGATGCACGAGGTGCAGACGTTGAGCCGCTTCGGCGTGCGACCGATCACAGCGCGCACCGTCTGGATGTTGGGGTTCCAACGACGGTTGGTACGGCGGTGCGAGTGGGAGACGCTCTTGCCGAAGCCCGGCCCCTTGCCGCAGACGTCGCAGTTGGCAGCCACGGGTCACTCCAAAGACTTCAGATGCACTTACGGTGAAATCCCGACGAGCCGAGTGCACTGACTGTCCGACGTCGCGGGAAACGAATGGCCCGATTTTCATCGGGCAACCGGAGCAGCATACAACGGCCGCTCCCGTAGAACGAAACTACCATGACCGCCCGGTCCGCTCCGGCCCCCGGCCCTGCCCGAGGCGCCCGCCACGGCTACTGTGCGGTGGCATCCCCATGACCGAGCCCTGAACTCCGGAGGACGACGGTGCCGCACACGCTCGACGCCGATGCGGTACGCGCCTGGTGCGGGCTGGCCCTGGAAGCGCTCGGCCGGGAAAGGGAGCGGATCGACGCGATCAACGTCTATCCCGTCGCGGACGGCGACACCGGCACCAACCTCTATCTGACCGTGGAGTCCGCGGCCCGCGCCGTGGAGGCCGCTTTCGACGGGCACGCCTCCTCGGGCACCGCCCCCGGCCCGGCCGACGCGATCCGCGCCATGGCGCACGGCGCCCTGATCGGGGCCCGCGGCAACTCCGGCACGATCCTGGCGCAGCTGCTGCGCGGCATGACCGATGTCCTGGCCGACGGCGACGGCAGTGACGGACACCACAGCCGGGGCGCCGGGGGCCAGGAACTGGGGCGGGCGCTGCGCCGGGCGGCGGAGTCGACGTACGAAGCGGTGGCCCACCCGGTGGAGGGCACGGTGCTGACCGTGGCGAGCGCGGCGGCAGCGGCCGCCGGGCAGACCAGGGGCGGCGCCGCCGAGGTGGCCACGGCCGCCTACGAAGGGGCGCGTACGGCCCTGGAGGCGACCCCGGGGCAGCTGGCGGTCCTGGGGCGCGCGGGCGTCGTGGACGCCGGGGGGTGCGGCCTGGTGGCGGTTCTGGGGGCGCTGGCCGACGCGCTGTCCGGGGAGCGGACGGGACGGCCGCTGACCCTGCGCACCGAGCCGGGCGCCGCCGTGGAGCCGGGCGGCTGCGAGGGCGAGGAGCACGGCGCGGGCGGCCCGGCCTTCGAGGTGATCTACCTGCTGGAGGCCGCCGACAGCGCGGTGGAGCGGCTGCGCGCCCGGCTGGACCGGCTCGGCGACTCCCTGGTGGTGGTCGGCGGCGACGGGCTGTGGAACGTGCACGTCCATGTGGACGACGCGGGCGCCGCCGTCGAGGCGGGCATCGAGGCGGGGCGGCCCTACCGGATCCGCATCACCCACTTCGGCGCCGGGACGCGCGCCGAGGAGCCGGAGCCGGCGGCGCGCGCGGTGGTCACGGTGGTGCCGGGCGAGGGGCTCGCCGCGCTGTGCGCCCGTACCGGCGCCACCACGGTGACCACACGGCCGGGGGAGCCGCCCGCCAGCGGCGAGCTCGTCCAGGCCATCCGGCAGGCGCACGCCCGCGAGGTGGTGCTGCTGCCCAACGACCCCGAGTTGGCGCACACCGCGGCCGCCGCGGCGGAGCAGGCCCGCAGCGAGGGCGTACGGGTCGCGCTGATCCCCACCAGGGCCGCCGTGCAGGGCATCGCGGCGCTGGCCGTGCACGAGCCCGCCCGCGGCTTCGACCAGGACGTGGTGGCCATGACCTCGGCCGCGGGCGCCACCCGCTACGCCGAGGTGGCCGTCGCCGAGCGGCAGGCGTGGACCATGGCGGGCGTCTGCCAGGCCGGCGACATTCTCGGATTGATCGACGGCGATGTGGCCGTGATCGGAGCCGGTCTGGCGGATACGGCGAAGACGGTTTTGGACCGGATGCTTTCCGCGGGCGGGGAAATGGTCACCCTCGTCGTCGGCGCGGATATCCCCGATTCGCTGGCCGAAGACCTCGAAAGGCACGTACGGGAGCGCCATCTCGCGGTGGACACCGTCGTCTACGAAGGCGGGCAGCGCTCGGCGCCATTGCTCATCGGTATCGAATAGCCGCACGGGACAAGGCGTGCCGCGCGCCTTCGGGCGGCGCCGGTTATCCACAGCTTTCCCGGGCTTCTCGCGCCGTGTCAGTGCTGTGGTGTGCAATGGTCGGCGTGCCCGCGCTAGAAGAACCTCTGAAGAAGATCCTCGGTGGCACCACCGCGAAGGTGATGGCCGAGCATCTCGATCTGCACACGGTCGGCGATCTGCTGCACCACTATCCGCGCCGATATGCCGAGCGCGGAGAGCTGACCCGGCTTTCCGACCTCCCGCTGGACGAACACGTCACCGTCGTCGCGCAGGTCGCCGACGCCCGGGTGCTGAAGTTCAACGGCGGCCGCGGCCAGCGCCTGGAGGTCACGCTCACCGACGGCAGCGGGCGCCTGCAGCTCGTCTTCTTCGGCAAGGGCATCCACAAGCCGCACAAGGACCTGGTGCCGGGGCGCCGCGCGATGTTCGCGGGCAAGGTCTCCGTGTTCAACCGCAAATTGCAGCTGGCCCATCCGGAGTACGAACTCCTGGACGGCGAGAGCGCACAGGACGCCGTGGGCGACTTCGCGGGCCGGCTGCTGCCGATCTACCCGGCCTGCCAGCAGATGGCCTCCTGGAAGATCACCAAAGCGGTGGACGCGGTCCTGCCCAGCGCGCAGGAAGCCGTCGACCCGCTGCCGCCCGCACTGCGCGAGGGCCGCGGCCTGGTGCCGCTCACCGAAGCCCTGCTCAAGATCCACCGGCCGCGCACCAAGGCAGACATCGAGGACGCCAGGGCCCGGCTCAAGTGGGACGAGGCCTTCGTACTCCAAGTGGCCCTGGCCAGACGCCGCTTCGCAGAGACCCAACTGCCCGCCGTACCCCGCCCGTTGAAGAGCGACGGCATCCTGGACGCCTTCGACGCCAAGCTGCCCTTCACCCTCACCGACGGCCAGCGCAAGGTCAGCCAGGAGATCTTCGACGACCTGGCCACCGCCCACCCGATGCACCGCCTGCTCCAGGGCGAGGTGGGCAGCGGCAAGACGATGGTCGCGCTGCGCGCCATGCTCGGCGTGGTGGACTGCGGCGGACAGGCCGCGATGCTGGCGCCCACCGAGGTGCTGGCGCAGCAGCACCACCGCTCGATCACCGAGATGATGGGGGAGTTGGCCGAGGGCGGGATGCTGGGCGGGGCCGAGCACGGCACCAAAGTGGTGCTGCTGACCGGCTCCATGGGCGCGGCCGCGCGGCGGCAGGCGCTGCTGGACCTGGTCACCGGCGAGGCCGGGATCGTCATCGGCACGCACGCGCTGATCGAGGACAAGGTCCAGTTCCACGACCTGGGGCTGGTCGTGGTCGACGAGCAGCACCGCTTCGGCGTCGAGCAGCGGGACGCGCTGCGCGGCAAGGGACACTCCCAGGGCGAGAAGCGCACCCCGCACCTGCTGGTGATGACCGCGACGCCCATTCCGCGCACCGTCGCGATGACGGTCTTCGGCGATCTGGAGACCTCCGTACTGGACCAACTCCCCGCCGGGCGCTCGCCGATCGTAAGCCATGTGGTGCCCGCCAAGGAGAAGCTGCACTTCCTGGAGCGGGCCTGGACGCGGGTGCGCGAGGAGGTCGAGGCCGGGCACCAGGCGTATGTGGTGTGCCCGCGCATCGGTGACGAGGAGGACGACCCCAAGGGCGCCAAGGGCGGCAAGAAGAAGCCGCCGGAGGAGGGCGAGGACAAGCGGCCGCCGCTGGCGGTGCTGGAGGTCGCCGAGCAGCTGGCCAAGGGCCCCCTGGCCGGGCTGCGGGTGGCGGTGCTGCACGGCAGGATGCACCCGGACGACAAGGACGCGGTGATGCGCCGCTTCGCCGCGGGCGAGGTGGATGTGCTGGTCGCCACCACCGTCATCGAGGTCGGCGTGAACGTCCCCAACGCCACCGCCATGGTGATCATGGACGCGGACCGCTTCGGCGTCTCCCAGCTCCACCAGCTGCGCGGGCGGGTGGGCCGTGGTTCGGCGGCGGGGCTGTGCCTGCTGGTCAGCGAGATGCCCGAGGCGAGCCCCGCGCGGGCCCGGCTCGGCGCGGTGGCGAGCACCCTGGACGGCTTCGAGCTCTCCCGTATCGACCTGGAGCAGCGGCGCGAGGGCGACGTCCTGGGGCAGGCGCAGTCGGGTGTGCGCTCCTCGCTGCGCATGCTGGCCGTCATCGAGGACGAGGGGATCATCGAGGCCGCCCGCGAGGAGGCCACCGCGGTGGTCTCGGCCGACCCGGAGCTGGCCCAACTCCCCGAGCTGCGCATCGCGTTGGACGCCCTGCTCAACGCCGACCGCGAGGAGTACCTCGACAAGGGATGACGAGGGGCGGGCGGCGGGCGGCCTGCCGGACCCGTACGCCCGGCCGGATGTCGCACCCGCTGCGACACTGGAAGCAGTCCGGGCCAACCGGTGTACGGCTGGCCGCAGTTGGACCCTTGGGGGCCGCCGCCATGTCCTTCAGGCATCTGAACGAACTCCCGCTGGGCGACAAGATCTTCCGGATCGAGCTGGACAGCGACGACGACACCACCGTCACGCTCACCCTCACCGGCTGGCACGAGAGCGCGCCGCAGACCCTGCTGGCCTCCGGCGCGCTCACCCTCCCGCTCGCCGAGGTGCCTGCCCTGCGCATCGCGCTCAACCGCGCGCTGCGCGCCCTCGCCCTGGTCGCCGACGTCGCCGAGCCGATACCGGACCGCGATGTGCTGCGCGAGCTCTTCCCCGGCCACGGCGCCCCCTGGGTGCCCCGGCACGAGGAGGACCTGCTGCGCCGCTTCCACGAGGAGGAGACCGTCGCCCGGATAGCGGCCCGCTTCGGCCGCACCCCCGACTCGGTGCGCACCAAACTGCGCGAGCTGGGCCACGACCCGCGCCGCCCGGAGTACTGCCCGCCGGACGGCTGTCTGTCCTGGTCGCGCTATGCCTCGCCGGCGCTGGTCGGTGCGGGGGAGGAGGAGGGGGCTCCGGGGCAGCAGGGGGCGGGAAAGGGGGAGTCCGCCGAGAGCTGAGAGCAGGGGGACGCCATATCGTGGTGCCACGGGAGTGCACCCGGCTCCCGCTCCACCCACCGCGAAGGACGTCCAGCCCCATGACCCGCGTGATCGCCGGCACGGCAGGCGGCCGGCGCCTGGCCGTACCGCCGGGCAACGGCACCCGCCCGACCTCCGACCGGGCGCGCGAGGGCCTGTTCTCCACCTGGGAGTCGCTGGACGGCCCCCTGGAGGGCGCCCGCGTGCTCGATCTGTACGCCGGCTCGGGCGCCGTCGGCCTGGAGGCGCTCTCCCGCGGCGCGGCCCACGTCCTGCTCGTGGAGGCCGACGCCCGCGCGGCCCGCACCGTCGAGCACAACGTGCGCACCGTCGGCCTGCCGGGCGCCCAGGTGCGTACCGGCAAGGCGGAGCAGGTGATCGCGGGTCCGGCCCCCGCCGAGCCGTACGACATCGTCTTCCTGGACCCGCCCTACGCCGTCACCGATGACGATCTTCGGGAGATCCTGCTCACACTCCGCGCCCAGGGCTGGCTCACCGGCGATGCGCTCGCCACCGTGGAGCGCAGCACCAGAGGCGGCGAATTCGGCTGGCCCGACGGGTTCGCGGGCCTGAGGGCCCGTCGATACGGCGAGGCCACGCTTTGGTACGGTCGCGCCGCTTCCACGTGCGAAAACGCCATGTCGGCAAGCGAGTCATGACCGGATCGGAGAGCGAGGAACCTCTGTTGCGCCGCGCCGTCTGTCCGGGGTCGTTCGACCCCATCACCAACGGGCACCTGGACATCATCGCCCGTGCCTCCAAGCTCTACGACGTCGTGCACGTCGCCGTGATGATCAACAAGTCCAAGAAGGGCCTGTTCTCGGTGGAGGAGCGGATCGAGCTGATCCGCCGCGCCACCGCCGAGTACGGCAACGTCGAGGTCGAGGCCTTCCACGGCCTGCTCGTCGACTTCTGCAAGCAGCGCGACATCCCCGCGATCGTCAAGGGCCTGCGCGCGGTCAGCGACTTCGACTACGAACTCCAGATGGCCCAGATGAACAACGGGCTCTCCGGCGTCGAGACGCTCTTCGTCCCCACCAACCCCACCTACAGCTTCCTGTCCTCCAGCCTGGTCAAGGAGGTCGCGGCCTGGGGCGGGGACGTCTCCCACCTCGTCCCGCCGCACGTGCTGGAGGTCCTCACCGAACGCCTGGGCGAGCGGTAACGTCCTGACGGCTCGTCAGTAGGTGTCGGGGCGGGGGTCCGTGGCCGTACAGTCGTCCCCGTTCCGTCGTCCCATCCCTGCAGAGAGTGGCGAGCCCAAGTGGACGTGCAGAAGAAGCTCGACGAGATCGTCGAGGCCGTCGGCAGCGCCCGGTCCGTGCCCATGTCGGCGTCCTGCGTGGTCAATCGCGCGGAGCTGCTCGCCATGCTGGAGGAGGTGCGCGCCGCCCTGCCCGGGTCGCTGGCCCAGGCGCGGGAGCTGCTGGGCGGCCGCGAGCAGATGGTCGAGGAGGCGCGCGCCGAGGCGGAGCGGATCATCGAGGCGGCGCACGCCCAGCGCGGTTCGCTGATCTCGGACACCGAGGTCGCCCGGCAGTCCCAGGAGGAGGCCGACCGCATCCTGGCCGAGGCCCGCCGCGAGGCCGAGGAGATCCGCGCCGAGTCCGACGACTACGTCGACAGCAAGCTCGCCAACTTCGAGGTCGTGCTCACCAAGACCATCGGCTCGGTGGACCGGGGCCGCGAGAAGCTGCTCGGCCGCGGGCCGGAGTCCTACGGGCAAGGAGCCGACGGCGCCGGTGACGCCGACGACGAGGCGCCCGAGCGCAGCGCCGACCCCGAGACCCTCAAGCAGCGCGCGGACGCCTATGTGGACGCCAAGTTCGGCGCCTTCCAGGCCGTCCTGACCAAGACCCTGGAAGCGGTCGGCCGCGGCCGCCTCAAGCTCCAGGGCGCCCGCCCCACCGACGAGCTGGGCGCGCAGCAGGACCCGTTCGCCGCCGGGCAGCACGCCGACGACGCCCAGTACCTCGCCGATCTCGCCGCCATCTCCCAGCCGTCGCAGGAGCCGGACCGCCCGCGGACCCCGCCGCCCGCCGTCCCGCCGCAGCAGGACTACTACACACCGGCGGCCGGCTATCAGCAGCAGGACGGCTACGGCTACCAGCAGCCGCAGTACGCCCAGCAGGACCCGTACGGCTACGGCTGGCAGCAGCCTCAGCAGCAGGGCTACGACCCCTCCGCCGGGTACGCCGCAGGGCAGTCGCAGGCGCCCCAGCAGGCCCCCGCGCACCAGCCCGCCGCGGCGCTCGACGAGACCAGCCTCTTCGACACGAGCATGATCAACCTGGATCAGATCCGCCGGTACGAGGAGGGGCGCCAGTAGCGGATTGGGCCTATCGGGGCCCGTCCAGTATCCTGGCTCTTCGGTCGCGAGTACGTCCGCGATCTCTGCTGCCCACTTGGCCGCACCAGGTCCTGGGCAGTTCGTACCAAAGCGTAGAAAGCAGGAAGCCATCAACGCGCGTCTCGATCACCGCTCCCCTCTCGTGTTCGACACACGTGAGCTGGGTCGGCGTCCCGGTGCGCTCAAGCGGCTCTCCCGCTCGGTCGAGGCCCCCCGGGACCTCGGCAACGAGGTCATCGGAGTCGCCGAGGGCGCTCCGGTGGAGCTCGACCTCCGCCTTGAGTCGGTCATGGATGGGGTGCTTGTCACAGGCACCGCCCGTGCGTCCGTCAAGGGGGAGTGCGTAAGGTGTCTGGAGCCGCTGGAGCGTGAGCTCGACGCGGACTTCCAGGAGATGTTCTCCTACCCCGACGCCGATGCCCGGGTCCGCGAAGCGGACGCAGGCGACGACGCCGAGGACGAGGAGGACACCCTCTTCCTCGAGGACGACCTGTTCGACCTCGAACCCGTGCTGCGTGATGCGGTGGTGCTCGCACTGCCGATGCAGCCGGTGTGCCAGGACGACTGCCCCGGCCTGTGCTCCGAATGCGGAGCGCGGCTGGCGGACGACCCGGACCACCACCATGACGCCGTCGACATCCGTTGGGCGGCACTGCAGGGACTCGCCGGGACCATCCAGGACGGCGAGAAGGACAATATGAGCGGCGACGCGCTTCGAACAGCGCACGTCGACGAGAAGCAGGAGAAGTAGCCGTGGCTGTTCCGAAGCGGAAGATGTCGCGCAGCAACACGCGCCACCGCCGGTCGCAGTGGAAGGCTGCGGTCCCCACCCTGGTGGCGTGCGAGCGCTGCAACGAGCCGAAGCAGCAGCACATCGCGTGCCCGAGCTGCGGCACCTACAACAAGCGCCAGGTCCTCGAGGTCTGAGCGGCTGGTGACAGGCTCCATGTCAGACGCTGATTCGTCGAAGACCTCGTCGAAGAAGACGCCGGCGGACACAGCCTCGTCCCACACGCTTCTGGAAGGGCGGCTCGGGTACCAGCTCGAGTCCGCCCTTCTGGTGCGTGCGCTGACCCATCGCTCGTACGCGTACGAGAACGGCGGGCTGCCCACCAACGAGCGGCTGGAGTTCCTCGGGGACTCCGTGCTCGGCCTGGTGGTCACCGACACGCTGTACCGCACCCACCCCGACCTGCCCGAAGGCCAGCTGGCCAAACTGCGGGCCGCGGTGGTCAACTCGCGTGCGCTGGCCGAGGTCAGCCGTGGACTGGAGCTCGGCTCCTTCATCCGGCTCGGCCGGGGCGAAGAGGGCACGGGCGGCCGTGACAAGGCGTCCATCCTCGCCGACACCCTTGAAGCGGTGATCGGCGCCGTCTACCTCGACCAGGGGCTGGACGCGGCAGGGGAGCTGGTCCACCGGCTCTTCGACCCGCTGATCGAGAAGTCCTCCAGCCTCGGCGCGGGCCTGGACTGGAAGACCAGCCTCCAGGAACTCACCGCCACCGAAGGTCTCGGGGTCCCCGAGTACGCGGTCTCCGAGACCGGGCCCGACCACGAGAAGACCTTCACTGCTGCTGCCCGCGTCGGTGGTGTCTCGTACGGCACCGGCACCGGCCGCAGCAAGAAGGAAGCCGAGCAGCAGGCGGCCGAGGCCGCCTGGCGGGCGATCCGCGCGGCGGCCGACGAAGCGGCCAAGGCCGCCCAGGCGGCCACCGAGGAGCCCGGCGCCTAGTACCACCCGCGCCCGAGCGCGGTTCTTCCCGCCCGTTCCCCTCACCGAGGGGGACGGGCGGATCCCGTACGGAGGAGGGGACCCATGCCCGAGCTGCCCGAGGTCGAGGTCGTACGCCGTGGACTGGAGCGCTGGGTGGCCGGGCGCACCATCGACGGTGTCGAGGTGCTGCACCCCCGCGCGATCCGCCGGCACACCGCGGGCGCCGCCGACTTCGCCGCCCGCCTCAAGGGCCGCCGGGTCGCCGAGGCCCGCCGCCGCGGCAAGTACCTGTGGCTGCCGGTCGCGGACGGTCTGTCGGTCCTGGCCCACCTGGGCATGAGCGGGCAGCTGCTCGTCCAGCCCGCGGGGGCCGCCGACGAGAAGCACCTCAGGGTCAGGGTCTCCTTCGCCGACGACCTGGCCACCGAGCTGCGCTTCGTCGACCAGCGCACCTTCGGCGGCCTCTCGCTGCACGACACCGTCCCCGGCGACCCCGACGGGCTGCCCGACGTCATCGCGCACATCGCCCGCGACCCGCTGGACCCGGCCTTCGACGACGAGGCCTTCCACAGCGCGCTGCGCCGCCGCCGTACGACCATCAAGCGCGCGCTGCTGGACCAGTCGCTGATCAGCGGGGTGGGCAACATCTACGCGGACGAGGCGCTGTGGCGCTCGCGGCTGCACTACGACCGGCCCACCGCCGCCTTCACCCGCCCCCGTACCGCCGAACTCCTGGGCCACGTACGGGAGGTGATGACCGCGGCGCTCGCCGTCGGCGGCACCAGCTTCGACAGCCTCTATGTGAACGTGAACGGCGAATCAGGCTATTTCGAGCGGTCGTTGGACGCCTACGGGCGCGAGGACGAGCCCTGCCGCCGCTGCGGTGCGGCCATGCGCCGCCGCCCCTGGATGAACCGCTCCAGCTACTTCTGCCCGCGCTGCCAGCGCCCGCCCAGGGTCTGAAGGCCTTCCGGGGCCGCGGCGCCCGGGCTCAGTGCCCGGCGTCGTAGCGCTCGCGCGCGCTGAGCACGGCCGGCATCCGGTCCTCCACGAGCTGGATCAGCTCCATCAGCTTCGCGGCGGTCTCCCGGCCCAGCGGCGTCAGCTCGTACTCCACGCGCGGGGGGTTGGTCGGCTGCGCCTCGCGGTGGACCAGCCCGTCGCGCTCCAGGGCGTGCAGCGTCTGCGACAGCATCTTCTCGCTGACCCCGTCCACCCGGCGGCGCAGCTCGTTGAAGCGGAACGTGCCCTCGAACAGCGCGCCCAGCGTCAGGGCGCCCCACCGGTCCGTGACGTGCTTGAGGGTGTCGCGCGAGGGGCAGCTGCGCGCGAAGACGCTGAAGGCGAGGTCGTCGGCGTCCGCGGAGCCCTGGCGTACCTCGTCGGCGCTGAAGGCCCCGGCGCTCCCGGCGCTGCTCTTCGTCGGCATGCGGCCAGCATACTCCCGCACAGCGCTAACCATCAGGTTGCGCTTTCTAAAAGTTAGTGCTTCTCTTCTGGGGCGTGCTCCGGCACGCCATCACCGCTCACGAGGAGAGACGCCATGACCACCCCCGCCCCCGTTGTCGCGATCGCCTACCACTCGGGCTACGGCCACACCACCGTCCTCGCCGAGGCGGTGCGCGACGGCGCCGCCGACGCCGGCGCCACCGTCCACCTGATCCGCGTCGACGAGCTGGACGACGCGCGGTGGGAACTGCTGGACGCCGCCGACGCGATCATCTTCGGCTCGCCCACCTACATGGGCACCGCCTCCGGCGCCTTCCACGCCTTCGCCGAGAGCACGGCAGGGCGCTGGGCCACCCGCGCCTGGCAGGACAAGATCGCCGCAGGCTTCACCAACTCCGCCTCCAAGAGCGGCGACAAGCTGCACACCCTGCAGTACTTCACCATGCTCGCCGCCCAGCACGGCATGAGCTGGGTGGGCCTGAACCTGCTCCCCGGCTGGAACGCCTCCAGTGCCTCCGAGAACGACCTCAACCGCCTCGGCTTCTTCCTCGGCGCCGCGGCCCAGTCCAACAACGACCAGGGCCCCGAGGGCGTCCACAAGGCCGACATCGCCACCGCCGAACACCTGGGCCGCCGCGTCGCGGACCAGACCGCCGTCCTCCTCGCGGGGCGCGCCGCCGTGGCCGCCTGACCGCAGTACGCCGACGGCCGCCCGCAGACATACGGGCGGCCGCTGCTCGCGCACTCCTCAGAAGCCGAAGTTCTGCGTCCACCACGGGCCGCCGGGGCCGAAGTGGGCGCCGACCCCCAGGGTGCGGTACTCGCAGTTGAGGATGTTGGCGCGGTGGCCCGGGCTGTTCATCCACGTCTCCATCACGGCGCGGGCGTCCGCCTGCCCGCGGGCTATGTTCTCGCCGCCCAGGCCGCCGATGCCCAGCGCCTTGGCGCGGTCCCAGGGGCTCGCGCCGTCCGGGTCGATGTGGTCGAAGAAGCCGCGCCGCGCCATGTCCTCGCTGAAGTTCTGCGCCAGGGTGCCCAGTTGCCCGTCCGCCGTCAGCGGCGAGCAGCCGGCCTGCGCCCGCTCCTGGTTGACCAGCGCCAGCACCTGCGAGGCGACGGCCGACGGGGCCTTGGGGGTCTTCGAACCGCCCGTGGCCGGCGGGGACTTGGGGCGCGGCGACTGCGTACGGCCGGCGGCAGGGTCCTTGGCGGAGCCCGGCCCGGCCTTCGGCTCCGCGCCGTCGTGCCCGCGCGCGGGAGCGGAGGGCTGACGGGGCGAGGGGGAGGTGCTGGGCGCGGCTGCCGAGGCGGGCGCGCTGTGCGGGGCCTGCTTGCGCTGCGCGCCGCGGCTGGCGGCGTCGCCGCCGGAGCGGTCCACGGGCGTCGCGGACTGCCCGCCCTGCGCCGCCTGCGCCTCGCCGTCGGGCAGCGCGTCGGCCCGTACCCGCTCGCCCGCCTCGCGCCCCGTCTCGAAGGTGCTGCCGCCGGGCAGCAGCCCCGAGGCGAGGGCGACCGCGCCCATCGCGACCGTGGCGGAGGCCCCCAACAGGCCGGTGCGCACGGTCCGTCCCGGCGCGATCCGGCCGCGCGGCGGGCGGTTGCGGTGCCGTCCCCGGTCGGACGCCTCGTCGGCCGCGGCAGGCCCCGTCCCGGCGGCTGCGGGAACCGATCGTCGATGGCGGCCCATCAGCTGACTTCCTTCCGTCCTCGGCGCCCCGCGCGGCATCCCGCCGGCGTGTGCGGCACGTGCTGTGCTGCCTGTGCGGCGCCCGTTCCTGCACTGCGCGCCGGTCCGGGCGACGGCCGGCCGATCCGGACGTCAACTCGCCTCACTCGTAAGGGTGAGTGGCGCTGCCGGGCGACTGTACGCCATGGCGCAAGGGGCCGAAGTGTCCCCTGAGCAATTGGCCGGTTAACGTGCACGCATGAACGAAGATGTCCGCCTGACCGCCTGGGTGCGCGGCCGCGTCCAGGGCGTCGGCTTCCGCTGGTTCACCCGGGCCAACGCCCTGCGCATCGGCGGCCTGGCCGGCTTCGCCCTCAACCTCGGCGACGGCCGGGTCCAGGTCGTCGCCGAAGGCCCCCGCGACCACTGCGAGCAACTGCTGGAGTGGCTGCGCACGGGAGACACGCCCGGCAGCGTCGACGGTGTCACTGAGATCTGGGACACCCCGCGGGGCGGTTACGACGGCTTCGCCATCCGCTGAGGCGCCCCGCTCCAGGTCCGCGCGCGATCCGCGCCGGGGCTGCCCCGCGCGGGCCGGGCGCAGAACCCCGGCGCGAGACTTTGTCACCTGCGCGGGGCAGAAATCACCTGGTGGTTGCCAACTCGCCCGACCCGTGCAAGGCTGCGGCAGTAAGGATGATCTCTACGCCCCCGCGGGTTCTTTCTGGAGAGCGACGCCCCGTCCGACGCACAGATGTCGGACGCAGCCCCAAGCGGCCGTACGCTCTCGGAGCCCGAGGATACGGGGCGTGATCGTGTTGACCGTCAAACCTTTTGGTGAGACTCTGGAAGCCCCGCGCACCTTAGCTGTTTGGCATTGAGAAGACCCACTAAATGACAAGCACCGCGGGTGCGAATCCCTCACGACCCACACCGCTTCGGTCGGTCACTCAGTGTGGAGGACCATCCATCATGGCAAAGGCGCTTCTCGGTTACGTCGGCGGCTCCGACCCCCGAGTCCTCTCCGAGATGCGACGGCTTCAGCAGCGAGTCCAGGACCTCGAATCCGAGCTCATCCGGATCCAGGCCGAGAACGACGCGCTGTCCGCTGTCGTACGTCACAACGGAGACTCGCTGCTCGAAAGCATCGACGTACCCCAGGCGGAGCCCGCGCTCACCTGACCCCAGCCCCAGGGGCCGGTGGCGCAGCCTCACAGAGATTGTCGCCAGTCCTGAGAGGCACCGCTGTATTCAAGATCTGCAAGGGACGCTTCGGCGTCCCTTCGTCGTTTCGGGCCGGATCCGCAGCAGGCCTGCTGCGCTTCGATCAGACCTGGCCGGGTGGGTCCTTCGGCCCGGTGGCGCGTTCCTTAACGTCTGATGTGCCCTGCACCTTCCCCGGTGAAACCGAAAATTGCCGGGGCGGGGCTCTTGCGCCCGGGCCGCGGGGCGGCCGGGAGGTAGAGTCGACCGGCGTGCATCTCAAGAGCCTGACCCTGCGAGGCTTCAAGTCCTTCGCCTCCGCCACGACACTGCGTTTCGAACCCGGCATCACCTGTGTCGTGGGGCCCAACGGCTCGGGCAAGTCCAATGTCGTGGACGCGCTGTCCTGGGTGATGGGCGAGCAGGGCGCCAAGTCGCTGCGCGGCGGCAAGATGGAGGACGTCATCTTCGCCGGGACCACCGGGCGGCCGCCGCTGGGCCGCGCCGAGGTCTCGCTGACCATCGACAACTCCGACGGGGCGCTGCCCATCGAGTACGCCGAGGTCACCATCACCCGCACGATGTTCCGCAACGGCGGCAGCGAGTACCAGATCAACGGTGACACCTGCCGTCTGCTGGACATCCAGGAGCTGCTCTCCGACTCCGGCATCGGGCGCGAGATGCACGTCATCGTCGGGCAGGGCCAGCTCGACTCCGTACTCCACGGCGACCCGATGGGCCGCCGCGCCTTCATCGAGGAGGCGGCCGGCGTCCTCAAGCACCGCAAGCGCAAGGAGAAGGCGCTGCGGAAGCTGGACGCGATGCAGGCCAACCTCGCGCGCGTACAGGACCTCACCGACGAACTGCGGCGCCAGCTCAAGCCGCTGGGCCGGCAGGCCGCCGTCGCCCGCCGGGCCGCGGTCATCCAGGCCGACCTGCGCGACGCCCGGCTGCGGCTGCTCGCCGATGATCTGGTCACCCTGCGCGAGGCGCTGCGCAGCGAGATCGCCGACGAGGCGGCGCTCAAACAGCGCAAGGAGAGCGCCGAGGCCGCGCTGAAGGCGGCGCTGCAGCGGGAGGCGGCACTGGAGGAGGAGGTGCGCACGCTCACCCCGCGGCTGCGGCACGCCCAGCAGACCTGGCACGAGCTCTCGCAGCTCGCCGAGCGGGTGCGCGGCACGGTCTCGCTGGCCCAGGCCCGGGTCAAGAGCGCCTCGGCGGCGCCGGTTGAGGAGCGGCGCGGGCGTGATCCGGAGGATCTGGAGCGCGAGGCGGAGCGGGTGCGCGAGCAGGAGTCGGAGCTGACGGCGGCGCTGGAGGCGGCGAGCCGGGCGCTGGAGGACACCGTCGAGCACCGGGCCGAGCTGGAGCGGCAGTTGGCGGACGAGGAGCGGCGGCTGCGGGACGCGGCGCGGGCGATCGCCGACCGCAGGGAAGGGCTCGCCCGGCTGCAGGGGCAGGCCACCGCGGCCCGCAGCCGGGCGGCCTCCGCCCAGGCCGAGATCGACCGGCTCGCCGAGGCCCGGGACGGGGCCCGGCAGCGGGCGGTGGCGGCGCAGGAGGAGTACGAGCAGCTCAAGGCCGAGGTCGACGGGCTGGACGCGGGCGAGGGGGAGCTGGCGGGACGGTACGAGGCCGCCAAGCGCGAACTGGCCGAGGCGGAGACGGCGCTCGGGGCGGCCCGCGAGGCCCTGGCGGACACCGAGCGCCGCCGCGCGGCGACGGCCGCCCGGCACGACGCCCTGGCCCTGGGCCTGCGCCGCAAGGACGGCACCGGCGCCCTCCTGGCCGCCACCGACCACCTCGCCGGCCTCCTCGGACCCGCCGCCGAACTCCTGACCGTGGCCCCCGGCTACGAAATCCCCGTCGCCGCGGCCCTGGGCGCAGCGGCGAACGCCGTAGCGGTCACCGACCCCACCACCGCCGCCGAAGCCATCCGCCTCCTGCGCAAGCAGGACGCGGGACGGGCGGCAATGGTGCTGGGCGGGACGGCCGGCACGCCGTCGCCGGCGGGCGGCCGGGGCGCGGCAGGGGGTTCGGCGTCGGGTGTCGTGCCGGGTGGTGGCGTCGGTGCCGGTGGTACGGGTGCGACGGCGCCGGGCGGTGACGGGCAGGGGGCCGCGGGCGGTACGGGAGGTACTGGCGGCGTGGCAGGTTCTGGTGATGCCCGGGGCCGGGACGCGGCAGGCGGTTCGGGGGCGGATGGCGTGCCGGGGGGTGGCGCGGGCGCTGGTGGTACGGGCGTGGCGGAGCCTGACGGTGGCGCAGGGGGCGCGACGCACGGGGAGACGGGTGTGCGCGGGGCTGCGGGGGTGGGCGCGGTGACGTACGGGGGTGGTTCGGGTGTCGGTGGGGCCAAGGTGACGGGGGCGGACGGGCCGCCGTTCGCCGGTGAACTGGTGCGCGGGCCGGGCGACTTGATGGATTCGGTCCGGTGGCTGTTGCGGGATGTCGTGGTGGTGGGGACGCTGGAGGACGCCGAGGATCTGGTCGCACAGCGTCCGGAGCTGATGGCGGTGACCGGCGAAGGGGACGTGCTGGGCAAGCACTTCGCGCACGGCGGTTCGGCGGGGGCGCCGAGCCTGCTGGAGGTTCGGGCCTCCGTCGACGAAGCGGCGGCGGAGCTGGGGGAACTGGGCGTGCGGTGCGAGGAGTTGGCGCGTGCGCTGGATTCGGCGACGGCGCGGCGGAATCAAGCCGCCGCGCTCGTCGAGGAGTTGGGCGAGCGGGGCCGGGTCGCCGACCGCGAGAAGTCCCAGGTGGCACAGTCGTTGGGGCGGCTGGCCGGGCAGGCGCGGGCGGCCGAGGGCGAGGCGGAACGGTCCGCCACGGCAGCGGCCAGGGCCCAGGAGGCGCTGCTGCGGGCCACCGAGGAGGCCGAGGAGCTGGCCGAGCGGCTGGCGGTGGCCGAGGAGAGCCCGGGCGAGGAGGAGCCGGACACCTCCGTACGGGACCGGCTGGCGGCCGACGGGGCGAACGCGCGGCAGACCGAGATGGAGGCCCGCCTCCAGGCCCGTACCCACGAGGAGCGGGTCAAGGGGCTCGCCGGGCGGGCGGACTCGCTGGACCGGGCCGCGCGGGCCGAGCGCGAGGCGCGGGCGCGCGCCGAGCAGCGGCGGGCGCGGCTGCGGCACGAGGCCGAGGTCGCCTCGGCGGTGGCCTGCGGCGCGCAGCAGCTGCTCGCGCACATCGAGGTCTCCGTCCAGCGCGCCGAGCAGGAGCGGGCCGCCGCCGAGCTGGCCAAGACCGAGCGCGAGCAGGCGCTGGTGGCCGAGCGCAACCAGGGCCGCGAGCTGAAGGAGGAGCTGGACAAGCTGACCGACTCGGTGCACCGCGGCGAGGTGCTGGGCGCCGAGAAGCGGCTGCGGATCGAGCAGCTGGAGACCAGGGCGCTGGAGGAGCTGGGCGTGGAGCCGGCCGCCCTGGTGGCGGAGTACGGCCCCGGCCAGCTGGTACCGCCCTCGCCGCCCGCCGAGGGGGAGCGCCTGCCCGAGGACCCGGACGATCCGCGCAACCAGCCGGTGGCCTTCGTGCGCGCCGAGCAGGAGAAGCGGCTCAGGGCCGCCGAGCGGGCGTATCAGCAGCTCGGGAAGGTGAACCCGCTCGCTCTGGAGGAGTTCGCGGCGCTGGAGGAGCGCCATCAGTTCCTCAGCGAGCAGCTTGAAGACCTGAAGAAGACCCGGACCGATCTGATGCAGGTGGTCAAGGAGGTCGACGAGCGGGTCGAGCAGGTCTTCACGGAGGCCTACCGGGACACGGCGCGGGAGTTCGAGGGGGTCTTCGCGCGGCTGTTCCCGGGCGGAGAGGGGCGGCTGGTGCTGACCGACCCCCACAACATGCTGACCACCGGCGTGGACGTGGAGGCGCGGCCGCCGGGCAAGAAGGTCAAGCGGCTCTCGCTGCTCTCCGGCGGTGAGCGGTCGCTGACGGCCGTGGCGCTGCTGGTGTCGATCTTCAAGGCACGTCCGAGCCCGTTCTATGTGATGGACGAGGTCGAGGCGGCGCTGGACGACACCAATCTCCAGCGGCTGATCGGGATCATGGAAGAGCTCCAGGAGAGTTCACAGCTGATTGTGATCACCCATCAGAAACGGACGATGGAGGTCGCGGACGCGCTGTACGGCGTCTCGATGCAGGGCGACGGTGTCTCCAAGGTCATCAGCCAGCGGCTTCACTGACCGTAATTCGTTCATAGACCATCGGTATTTGTTCAAGGCTTGAATGAAAGACGCCTAGAGTTGCCGCGAAACATATTCATCACGCCCTATTGACTTTGAAACTTGAAGACATAGGGTCTGCAACGTTGCTTTTACCTTCAAGTGGTGGGTGCCCCCAACCTATGCGCCACTAGAAGGGCCAGCCCCCTACGCCCGGCAGCGTTGCCGGGCCACTGGAGTACACGTTGACCAGCACCGCGCAGCCGACGGTGCCGGAAGGGCGCAAGGCCCAACCGGACCACCTCGGCCATGTCATCTTCATCACCGCGGCTGCCGCGATGGGCGGCTTCCTCTTCGGCTACGACAGCTCCGTCATCAACGGCGCCGTCGAGGCGATCCGTGGCCGCTACAACATCGGCTCCGCCGCCCTGGCCCAGGTCATCGCCATCGCGCTGATCGGCTGCGCCATCGGTGCCGCGACCGCGGGCCGGATCGCCGACCGCATCGGCCGGATCCGTGTGATGCAGATCGCCGCGGTGCTCTTCACCCTCAGTGCCGTCGGCTCGGCCCTGCCGTTCGCGCTGTGGGACCTGGCCATGTGGCGCATCGTGGGAGGCTTCGCCATCGGTATGGCCTCGGTCATCGGCCCGGCCTACATCGCCGAGGTCGCGCCGCCCGCCTACCGCGGCCGGCTCGGCTCCTTCCAGCAGGCCGCGATCGTCATCGGCATCGCCATCTCCCAGCTCGTCAACTGGGGCATCATCAACCTCGCCGACGGCGACCAGCGCGGCAAGCTGGCGGGCCTGGAGGCCTGGCAGTGGATGCTCGGCGTGATGGTCGTGCCGGCCGTCCTGTACGGCCTGCTCTCCTTCGCCATCCCCGAGTCGCCGCGGTTCTTGATCTCGGTGGGCAAGGTCGACAAGGCCAAGGAGGTGCTGGCCGAGGTCGAGGGCCAGGGCGTCGACCTGGACGCGCGGGTGCACGAGATCGAGCACGCGATGCGCAGCGAGCACAAGTCCACCTTCAAGGACCTGCTGGGCTCGAAGTTCGGCTTCCTGCCGATCGTGTGGGTCGGTATCGGGCTGTCGGTCTTCCAGCAGCTGGTCGGCATCAACGTCGCGTTCTACTACTCCTCGACGCTGTGGCAGTCGGTGGGCATCGACCCGTCCAGCTCGTTCTTCTACAGCTTCACCACCTCGATCATCAACATCATCGGCACCGTGATCGCGATGGTGCTCGTGGACCGGATCGGACGCCGCCCGCTGGCGCTGATCGGCTCCGCCGGTATGGCCATCGCGCTCGCCCTGGAGGCCTGGGCCTTCTCGGCCAAGTCGGCCGCGGGCACCCTGCCCACGACCGAGGGCACCGTCGCACTGATCGCCGCGCACGCCTTCGTGCTCTTCTTCGCCCTGTCCTGGGGCGTGGTGGTCTGGGTCTTCCTCGGCGAGATGTTCCCCAACCGGATCCGCGCCGCGGCCCTGGGAGTTGCCGCCTCCGCCCAGTGGATCGCCAACTGGGCCATCACGGCGAGCTTCCCGAGCCTGTCGGACTGGAACCTGTCCGGTACGTATGTGATTTACGCGGTCTTCGCCCTGCTCTCGATCCCCTTCGTGCTCAAGTACGTCAAGGAGACCAAGGGCAAGGCGTTGGAGGAGATGGGCTAACCCCCCCGCCGCCCCTCTCCTCAGTATTGACGGCTGCCCCTCCCGGACGACCCGGGAGGGGCAGCCGTCCGCTTTCGCGTTACGGCTTGAGATGGGGCAGGACCTGCTCCGCGAACAGGCGCAGCGAGCGCCAGCCCTCCTCCACGGGCATGCCGCCGCACAGCGGATGCAGGATCAACGAGCCCCGGGGACCCTGCTGTTCGGCCAGCGCCAGGCACTCGGCGGGCGTCAGCACGCGGTAGACGCCCTCGCGCCGCAGCGCCTGGGCGTCCCCGGCCGCGGAGTACACGGCCGAGCGGGTGTCCGGCGGCTGCCAGGAGGCGTACGTACGGGCCTCGTGGAGGAAGTGCTCGCCGACGTCGGCCCAGGTGCGGTCGGGGTCCTCGGAGAGGTGGAGCAGGCAGGTGGTGGGCGGCGGCTGGAGCACCCAGCCCTCGGTGCCGTAGTCGGCGCGGCGGGCGTCGTAGTACGCCTCCAGCTCCGGCAGATGCGCGCTGGGGAAGAAGGGCAGGCCCAGGCGGGCGGCCCGGCGCGCCGCGGGTTTGGAGCTTCCGCCGACCAGCAGGAGGGGATGGGGCCGGGTGTACGGGCGCGGAGTGACCCGCACCACCCGGCCGCGGTAGGCGAAGGGCTCGCCCTTCCAGGCGGCCAGCAGCGTCTCCAGCACCTCGTCCTGGAGCTTGCCGCGCCAGCGGAAGTCCTTGCCGTGGGCGGCGTACTCCTCGGGCCGGTAGCCCACGCCCGCCACCGTGACCAGACGGCCGCCGCTGAGCAGGTCCAGCACCGCGATGTCCTCCGCCAGGCGCAGCGGGTCGTGCAGCGGCGTGATGAGGGCGGAGACGGTGACGGTGATCCGGGAGGTGGCGCCGAAGACGGCGCCGGCGAAGGCCAGGGGGGAGGGGAGCCAGCCGTTGGCGGTGGCGTGGTGCTCCTCGGTCTGGACGGAGGTCATGCCGCGCTCGTCGGCGAAGGCGGCCATCTCGACGGCCGCGCGGTAGCGGGCGCTGAGGGAGGCGGGGGTGGGGGAGGGGTCGACGAGGTTGAAGCGCAGGACCGTGACGGGCATGACAGACGTCCCCTTCGCCAAGGCAGTTGAACGCTCCGGGCGAAGGGGACGCTAGTTGACGTTATGTCAGATGGATAGGGGGCGGGTCAGCCGACCCGTACCGCCTGCTTGCCGCTCGCCGGGGCCTCGCCCGCCGCAGCGTTCTCCTTGGGGCGGGGAAGGACGGCGAAGACGACCGCGGCGACGACGATGGTGGTCGCCCAGCCCAGGCCGTGCTCGCCGAGCCAGGTGGTGGCCAGCGGGCCGGTGAACCAGGTCACCTTGGTCAGGCACACACCGACCGCGAGCGCGATCGCCCAGGCCGTCATCGCCTGCCAGCAGAAGCCGCCGACGTACCAGTAGCGGCTGGTGCGGCCGGTGTTCATCAGGCTGTCGCCGTCGTAGCGCACCGCCATCGTGCGGCGGCGCAGCATGTCGATCGCGTACACGCCGATCCAGGCGGAGAAGGAGACGCCCAGCAGCGTGAGGAAGGTGATGAACTGGCCGAAGAAGTCCTTGGAGATCAGCATGATGTACAGGCCGCCGACCAGGGAGATGACGGCGTTGATGCTGACCGCCATCGACCGGGGCAGCTTGACGCCCATGGTCTGGGCGGTGAAGCCGGCGGAGTACATCGACAGGCTGTTGATCAGGAGCATCCCGACCAGGGCCGTGAGCAGGTAGGGGACCGCGAGCCAGCCCGGCAGCGCCTTGCCCAGGAAGGACATCGGGTCGGTGCCCTGGCTGGCCAGCTCCGGCTTGGAGACGGCCATCACGCCGCCCATCAGCACCATCGGGACCAGGACCAGCGCCGCGCCCGAGATGGTCGTACCGACGATCTTCTTGCCGGAGGCGGAGTGCGGCAGGTAGCGGGCGAAGTCGGGTCCGGTGGGGACCCAGCTGATGCCGCCGGCCGCGATCGTGCCGATGCCCGCGATCACCATCGCGGTGGTGCCGGGCGACTGGGAGAAGATCTTGTTCCAGTCCATCTCGGCGATCAGGTACACCAGCACCATCACGCTGAAGACGGCGAAGAGGTACGTGGAGTACTTGTTGCAGACGTTCAGCGCCTTGCGGCCCAGGCCGCTCACCAGGAAGGTGCCGGCCACGAAGGCGAGCAGGGTGATGACGACGAGGAAGTTGTTCGCCTCGATGCCGAACAGCAGGTTCAAGACGGTCAGCACGGCGTACGCGCCGCTGACCGCGTTGATGGTCTCCCAGCCGAAGCGGGCCACCCACAGGATCGCGCCGGGGAAGTAGTTGCCCCGTACGCCGAAGGTCGCGCGCGAGAGCATCGCGCCGGGCGCTCCGCCCCACTTTCCGGAGACCGACAGCACGCCGACCATTCCGAAGGAGACGGCGGCGGCGATGGCCGCCACGAGCAGGACCTGCCAGAAGTTCAGCCCGTTGGTGATCACCAGGGACGCGCCCATGGTGAGCAGCAGCACGCTGATGTTGGCGGCGACCCAGGTGGGGAAGAGCTCTCGGACTCGACCGTGACGTTCGTTGTCGGGCACGGGCTCGATGCCTCGTGTCTCGACGGCGCCTTCGGTTTCAGGAGCGGACATGGTGTCCGTGGACGTGGTGCCCATGGTGCAGGTGTCTCCGTGCGGGTTCAGGCAGCGGCCTTGGTGCCTGGCTGGGAGGGGGTTAAGGGGTTGCCAGGACTCTACGCGCGTTGCGCGGCCAATCACCATCGTACTTTGATCCAACTTCGGCCTGTACGAGGCATTGGTACCTCCGACGAATCCGGGGCGCCACCGGACCCGTCGGAGGGGGGATCAGCGGGCAGACGCGGGCGGGATCAGGCGGCCTTTCCCTCGGCGTTCAGGATCCGGGCCAGCTCCAGCCGCTTGATCTTGGTGGTGGCGGTGTGGGGCAAATCGGCCAGCCGCCACTGGACGGGGTCCGCCATCGCCGGCAGGCCCGCGACCGCGGCCCGCCAGGCCCCGGGGTCCAGCGGCCGGTCGTCCCGGGTGGCCACTACCGGCACCGCCCTGCCGTCCTCGCCGGGGATGATGATGACCTCCGCCAGGCTTTCCAGCCGCGCGAAGAGCTGGTCCTCGGCGGCCAGCGTGCTGCCGAAGCCCGGGATCTCGTCCACCTCGCGGTCCAGCAGGTGCAGACAGCCCCACTTGGTGCGGTAGCCCAGGTCGCCCATCCGCCACCAGGTGCCGTTGGTCTGCCGGTCGTAGCGCTCCGGCTCTCCGAGGAAGGTCACCGCCCGGCCGTCGCTGCGGACCTCGATGAAGCCGGGGGAGTCCTTGGTCGGCGGCTTGCCGTCGCGGCTGACCACGCGGATGTCGGTCATGCCGGGGAAGGGCACCCCCACACAGCGTCCGTCGGCCTCCATGGGCCGCAGCTTGGTGTACGAGCGGGCGACCACCGGGCCCGTCTCGCTCTGCCCGTACAGCTGGCCGAACAGCGGGGCGCGGCGGCGGGTGGCGTGCAGCAGGCGGTGGACGGTGCGGGGGTGGATGGCGTCGAAGGTGGAGGAGAAGAGCTTGACGTTGGCCAGCGGCTCGCGCGGGTCCTCGGCGAGCTTCTCCCACAGCATGAAGGAGTTGGGGTGGGCCTCCAGGACGCCGGGGCGCAGCTCCGCGAACAGGTCCGCCACATGCCCCGGCTCGTCGTCGGCGAGCACGATCAGCGGGAAGCCGCGGGACAGGGAGATCAGGACGGCGCTGATGACGCGGGAGTGCACGAAGGAGACGTGCATGGCCACGGTCTCGCGGCCGCGCAGCAGGTTGACGGCCGAGACCTGGGGTCGGTAGCGGGACTGGAGGCTGAAGCCGGTGTGCACGGCGAGCTTGGGCAGACCGGTGGTGCCGGAGGTGTGCGTCACCAGGGTCGGGTGACTGGCCGGCATGATCACGGGGGCGACCGGCTCGGCGTCGGCGAAGTCCTCCAGCGATACGGCGCGGTCGTCGGCGCCGGAGGCCAGCAGGACGGACCTGGCGAGGGTGAAGACCGACTCGGGCAGTTCGGTCTTGAGCTTGGCCTGGTCGGTCAGCAGATAGGGCCGCCGGGCCCGGGTCAGCAGCTCGGCGACGCTGGCGCCGTCGAGCTTGGGAGAGAGCATGACGGGCACGGCGCCGATACGGGCGATGGCGGCGGCGAGCAGGGGGATGTCGAAACCGTCGCTCTTGTAGACCACCACGTGGTCGCCGGTGCGGACGTCCGCCGCCCACAGCCGGGAGGCGAAGTCGGCCACCAGGGCGGCGAGTTCGGTCACCATCAGACGGCGTCCGAGGTGCGGGGCGATGCTGAGGTCGTGGTCGAGGATGACGACGTTCGCCGGGTGCTTGGCGGCGACCCGGTCGAAGGCGGTACCGAGCTGAATTCCCTGGTTCTTGATGCGCTGCAGAATCATGAACCCACCTCTTCGGTCGTGTCATGGACTCCAGGGTCGATCTCGCACAGCGAGTTGCGCTTTGTTGCATGGCAGCCGTGACTTCGGCACGGGGCACGGCGTGTTCTGCGCTGATTTCTTCCGCAATGCATGGGCGGTGTCGGTACGCACGGGTACTTCAGTACGGCCCATCAAGTGCGGCGGCAGTTCCGAGTCGGCTGCCCTGAATAGAAGTGTGGCAGCTACAGCCATCGGAGCAACGAGGGAAATGAATTTACGTCAAGTCTGTTCCGCGGGCTGAAAAAACCGAAAGTCACCGGCCAGCTCGGGGGTGCTGGCCGATAACTTTCGGAGTCTCTTCATTCCGGCCTGCCGAAAACATTCACAAGGTAATGGTTCCGGGGTGCGAAAACTGAATCCGCAGAATGTTTTTCAGTCCTGGGAATTATTCCCGAAGTCCGGACGGAGGTGCTGGGCGGTCATGATGTCGTCGTTGGAGGTGCCGGCCGCGACCATCGGCCAGACCATCGAGTCCTGGGCGACCACGAAGTCCACCACCACGGGCCGGTCCTCGACGGCGTTGGCCTTGGCGATGACCGCGTCCAGCTCGGCCGGGTCCGTACAGCGCAGCCCCACGCAGCCCATGGCCTCGGCGAGGAGGACGAAGTCGGGGACGGCCGCCAGCGAACTGTGCGAGTAGCGCTGGTTGTAGAAGAGGGTCTGCCATTGGCGGACCATGCCCAGGGCGCCGTTGTTGATGATGGCGACCTT